>JALHTN010000667.1 GCA_022865865.1 Anaerolineales bacterium | reverse complement strand
TCCATCACCAAGCGTCTATATCGCCGGCTTCAACCCCTCCACCAATCCCCAGAACGATTACGTGATCATCACCAATTCGACCACCTCGTCCTTCAACCTGACCGGCTGGTGGATGAAGGCTGAATCGGAAACCGGGCGCTACGACTTCCCCACCAATTTCATGCTCAACGCGGGCAACTCGGTCAACGTGAGAAGCGGAATTGGTACAAACACGACTACCAACCTGAATGTCGGTTCGTCATACTCGATCTGGACCAAGGCCAGCAACTGCGCCTACCTGCGCTACAAGGATGGCACCCTGATCGACAAGCAGTGTGTCAACCCCTAAGTATAGATTTTTTCTTGAAGAGGAAGAACATGTCAAATCAAAGCTATAGTACACGCATCGGGGAACTGGTATTTACCCACGACTTTGCCAATGGGTATCCAACCGGTGCAACCGTTGAGAAGCTATTCGACGAAATGGATTTCCAGCGGGCATGCCAGGTTTATATCTGGTCGATTCCCATTGTTTCCTTTGCCCAATGGCAATTTTCCCATAACGAGCAATTGGGTGCTAAGAATGGTCAGATTGTCTATTTCGAAACCTATGAAGACAAACTGGGGGGATTGACCTACCAGCTCACCACGCCCTATGCAATACCATTCATCGACCTGGAAAAGGAAGGTCCGTATGTGGCCGAGATGCCCCCGGGTGAGATCAGGGGGGCTGCCCATGATTCATGGCAGATCGGCATTACCCAGGTCACCGATCCTGGAAAATATCTGTTTGTCGCCCCAGGCGAGGAAACGCCCCTGGATGCCGAGGGGGAAGGATTCAGGGTCTATCAATCACCGACGAACAACTTGCTCTTGGGCATCCGGCTGATGCCTGAATCCAGCGAAGAGCGTGAGGCATTACTAGAAAAAGTAAAAATCTATCCTTATTCTGAAAAGCATAATCCAAATCCACGTGGATATATTCGACCGAAGGGCAAACCATGGTTGGCTGCGCATCCCCGTGGAATGGAATACTGGGTACGCTTGGCGGATATCCTGAACCGTGAGCCGGTGTTTGAGCGAGATCGCTTTTTCATGGCAATGCTCAAACCACTCGGCATTGAAAAGGGTATGCCCTTCAATCCGGATGAACTGCAGACGAAAATACTCACCGAAGCAGCCTTCGTCGGTGAGGCGATGGCCAAAGCCAACGACTTTTTCAATCCACGTTTGGAAGCATCACACTATGTGGAAGGTTCGCGCTGGGAGTACGCGACTGTGTCGCCACCCGATCAACGCTGGGAGCACTATGATGCCCTGGATGGTCGCGCCGCCTGGTTCTATGAGGCAGTCACCAATGACATCGCCATGCACGGCCAGGAGATCGGTTGGGGGCAGGTCTATCTCGCCGCCTACCAGGACAGTGACGGAGACTGGTTGGATGGCGGTGTAAACTATGTGCTGCATGTCCCCGCCAACGCCCCAGCGGAGGCCTTCTGGTCAATGACCCTATACGATGTGGACACCCGCTGTATCATCAAAAATGAGCAGGGCGTTCCCGACCGCTCATCCCGCATGGATCTGCTGGTCAATGAGGATAGTTCAGTTGACATCTATATTGGGCCGGACGCCCCCGCTGGCAAAGAAGGTAACTGGATTCCAACCGTAGTGGGCAAAGCCTGGTTCCCTTATTTCAGGCTGTACTCACCCCAGCAAGCCTTTTTGGATAAAAGCTGGATTTTGCCGGACATTGAGAAATTGTAAAAAACCATTCAATAGCAGAAAGGAAGAAAAAAATGACAAACAAAAAATTTGGACGTGAAGTATTACCTATCCCCGAACGAAAGCATGTGGGACTGACAACCTATGATGCCAAAGACCCCGAAACCTACTTTCCTCCGATTGAGCCGCTGCGCCCACCGAAAGGCGCGCCCAATGTGCTGGTGGTACTTCTAGATGATGTCGGCTTTGGTGCTCCCAGCGCCTTTGGCGGTCCTGTCAACATGCCCACCGCCGAGCGTCTGGCTGCGAACGGCTTGAAATACAACCGCTTCCACACCACGGCCCTGTGCGCGCCTACCCGCCAGGCCTTGCTGACCGGGCGCAACCATCATTCCGTCGGTATGGGCAGTATCACGGAGATGGCAACCTCATCTCCCGGCCAAAGCTCAGTCCGCCCGCTTGACGCTGCCCCGCTGGCCGAGACACTCAAGCTCAATGGTTACAGCACGGCCCAGTTTGGTAAATGTCACGAAGTGCCAACCTGGCACAACAATCCCATGGGGCCCTTTCAGCAGTGGCCCACCGGCAGCGGCTTCGAATATTTCTACGGCTTTGTCGCCGCCGAGACCAACCAATATTATCCCACGCTCACTGAAGGCACCAGTTCGGTCGAGCCGCCTAAGACGCCGGAAGAAGGCTACCATTTTACGGAAGACATCGCCGCAATGGCCAACAAATGGATCCGCCAGCAGAAGGCGCTCATGCCCGACAAGCCCTTCTTTATCTATTGGGCTCCTGGCGCAACCCACGCTCCGCATCATGTCCCCGAGGAATGGTCCAATAAATATAAAGGCCGGTTCAGCCAGGGTTGGGATAAGCTGCGCGAGGAAACGCTAGCACGCCAGAAAACATTGGGCGTTGTGCCCCAAGATGCTGAATTGACCGAACGCAGTGAGGGCATCCCCGCCTGGGATGATATGCCCGCTGAACTCAAACCGGTCTTGGAACGCCAGATGGAGATCTATGCCGGTTTTTTGGAGCACACCGACGTTCAGCTTGGCAAGGTGATCGATACGCTGGAAAATCTGGAAATTCTCGACGACACCTTGATCTACTATATCATCGGCGATAACGGCGCCTCCGCCGAAGGATCGCTGCAAGGAACCTTCAACGAATATGTAGTGATCAATGGGCTGAACCACCTGGAAACCCCCGAATTCCTGATGGATAACATCGACAAGTTCGGCGGACCGGAAGCCTACAACCACTATGCGGTCGGCTGGGCCCACGCCATGGACACGCCGTACCAGTGGACCAAGCAGGTCGCCTCTCACTGGGGCGGCACCCGCAACGCAACGATTGTTCATTGGCCAAAAGGTATCCAAAGCAAGGGAGAAGTCCGTTCCCAGTTCTTTCACGTCATTGACATCGCGGGGACTGTATTGGAGGCGGCTGGCCTGCCGGAACCTGTATTTGTCAACGGTATCCAGCAGAAACCCTATGAAGGCTTTAGCATGTTGGAATCCTTTGACAATGCAGACGCGCCGGAAACCCACACCACCCAGTATTTTGAGATGGTAGGCAACCGCGGCATCTATCACAAGGGCTGGACGGCCTGCACCAAACACCGCACACCCTGGTTTATCGGCGTTGCGAAGCTAGCGGCTTTTGTTGATGATGTTTGGGAGTTGTACAGTCCCGATGACTGGAGCCAGGCCAATAATCTGGCCGCCGAAATGCCCGATAAACTGCGCGAACTTCAGCGTCTCTGGCTCATCGAGGCCGTCAAATACAATGTGTTGCCCCTCGATGACCGCATGACGGAGCGCACCAATCCCGATATCGCCGGTCGGCCCCAATTGATCAAGGGCAAGCGGCAGCTACTCTTTGGCGGCATGGGCCGCCTGTCAGAGTTCGCCGTACTCGCCCTCAAGAATAAGTCCCATGCCGTTACAGCTGAAGTGAATGTGCCTGAAGGCGGTGCCGAGGGGGTGATTGTGGCTCAAGGCGGCGTTACCGGCGGATGGAGCATCTACGTCAAAGACGGCAAACCCAAATATTGCTACAACTTCCTCGGCCTGGAGCACTATTTCGTGGAAGCGGAGCAGCCACTTTCGGCGGGCCAACATCAGCTACGTATGGAGTTCGCCTACGACGGCGGCGGCCTTGGCAAAGGTGGCGCTGTCACCCTGTATGTGGATGGCAACAAGGTGGGTCAGGGTCGCGTAGATCAGACCGAACCCTTTCTCTTCTCTGCTGATGAGACCCTGGACATCGGCAGCGACGACGCTTCGGCCACGTCACCCGATTACACACCCGAGAGCAGCCGCTTCAACGGTGAGGTCGACTGGGTCGAGATCGATATTGACGAAGCCGCCGAGGACCTGGACCACTTGATCACCGATGAAGAACTGTATCGAGTAGCGATGGGGCGGCAGTAGGGTTCATAGACAGGACTGCCAGTTCTGGCAAGACCGGCTGTCCTGGCAGGACTGCCGGTCCTCGGAAGATTGGAACACAATTAATTAATAGAAAGGAGTATTACCAATGCCTAACGGAAAACCCAATATCCTGGTCATCTGGGGGGATGACATCGGCTGGTACAACATCAGCCACAACAATCGCGGCCAGATGGGCTATCGCACACCCAATATCGACCGCGTCGCCCGCGAAGGGATCGAATTCACCGATTACTACGCCCAGCAAAGCTGCACCGCGGGGCGGGCGGCCTTCATCACCGGCCAGAATCCGATCCGCACTGGGCTAACAAAGGTCGGCCTTCCGGGTTCGGACCTGGGCCTACAGCCCGAAGACCCCACTATCGCCGAACTGCTCAAAGAACAAGGCTATGTGACCGGCCAGTTCGGTAAGAACCATCTTGGCGACGCCAATATGTTCCTGCCGACTGTGCATGGCTTCGATGAGTTTTATGGCAACCTCTATCACCTCAATGCCGAAGAGGAGCCTGAGCATCCAGACTACCCCAAGGATCCCAAGTTCCGCGAGCGCTTCGGCCCGCGCGGCGTGATTCACTCCAAGTCCAGCGATGTGGATGATCCCACCGAAGAGCCGCGTTTTGGCCGCGTCGGCAAGCAGGTCATCGAGGACACTGGCCCACTGACCAAAAAACGCATGGAAACCATTGACGATGATGTGACTGATCGGGCTATCGAATTCATCAAGAAGGCTAATGCTGCAGGGCAACCTTTCTTCGTGTGGTGGAATTCTACGCATATGCACTTCCGCACCCATATTCCCGAAGAAGCCGAGGGCCTGAGTGGCCAGGGTTTTTACAATGACGCCATGGTGCTGCACGATATGGCTGTTGGTAGGTTGCTCGATTTGTTGGATGAGTTAGGTATAGTTGAAGATACTATCGTGCAGTATTCAACCGACAATGGTCCGCATTACAACACCTGGCCGGATGGTGCGATCACCCCCTGGCGCAGTGAGAAGAACTCCAACTGGGAAGGTGCCTACCGGGTGCCTGCCTTTGTGCGCTGGCCTGGAAAGTTCGAAGCCGGTAAAACGCTCAACGGCATCGTCACCCACCAAGAGTGGCTTCCCACCCTGCTGGCCGCGGCCGGTGTCCCAGATATTAAGGAGAAATTGCTCAAGGGCTACCAGGCAGGTGAAAAGAACTTCCACGTCCACATCGATGGCTATAACCTACTGCCCTACCTTACTGGCGAGAGTGACGAGAGCCCGCGCAACTTCTTCTTCTACACCAACGATGATGGCCATGTAACTGCCATCCGCATCAACGATTGGAAGATAGTCTTCATGGAACAACGAGCCAAAGGTATGATGGTCTGGGCGGAGCCCTTCGTCGAATTACGGTTGCCGAAAATGTTCAACCTGCGGCGTGACCCCTTCGAACGCGCTGATGAAAGCTCAAACACGTATTGGGATTGGGTGCTCGATCACATTCCAGGAATCTACGCTGCCCAGGAATTGACGGCGCAGCAAATCCAATCCTTCGTGGAGTTCCCGCCGCGCCAGAAACCAGCTTCCTTCAATCTCGATAGCGTGATGGAAAAGATGCAGGAAGCCACAGATGGAGGTTTGCATTAGTGCCTGAGCCAGGATACCAAAACACCTAATTACCATCGTATTCTGGCGATATCGGAAATGGAAAACCTGGCAGATATATATAAAAATCTGCCAGGTTGATATCCTGCTTATCGAACCTTAAAATGCTTATATTTCTTTCCCGGAGGTGATCGCGGTATACCACCCTGGCGAGGATTCTCG
>JALHTN010000666.1 GCA_022865865.1 Anaerolineales bacterium | reverse complement strand
GATTCGCTGGCTCGGGAAGGAGACCTAGGTGAATGAAGTAACCTTTGCCGTAATTGGCGCTGGTTTTATGGGGGGCGTATTGGCTCGGGTTGGCTACGAGCTACCCTACGCACGCTGTGTGGCTGCAAGCGATGTCAATCTCGACCATGCCCAAAAACTCGTCGCTTCATATGGAGGCGTAGCTTACCAGGATCATTCAGAAATGCTGATGCGTGAACAGCCCGACACGGTCATCATCGCTACACCTGAATCGGATCATCTTGAACCGGTCATCGCTGCCTCCCAATATGGGGTTCATATCCTCGTTGAGAAACCATTCGCAACATCTCTCGCGGATGCTGACAAAATGATCCAATCTTGCCAGGAAAACAATGTTAAATTGATGGTCGGTCATATCCTGCGTTTTGAAGTTAATTACGCCTTGATCAAGGATGCCATAGAAGAAGGGAACATCGGCAAGTTCCTCTCAGCTTACGCCCGGCGCATTGCGACCATTGATGAATCGAGGCGCCTTGGCGGGCGTGTCAGCCCGATTACCTATATCGGGGTTCATGATATTGACCAGATGCTCTGGTACCATCCCCAACCGATCAAATCTGTCTATGCTCGCGCTTTACGTGGCAGGGTCTGGGATGAATTTAAAACCTATGATAGTGCCTGGCTGATGATTGAATTTACGGATGGTGCTTTAGGTATCCATGAAGTTGGCTGGTGTCTACCTGAAGAATGGGCAGGCTGGGATAAACCTACCAATTGGGGTGGTTTCGGTGATGTACGCATGAATGTCATCGGCACGGAAGGGGTTCTGAACTTGAATTTCACTCCTATGGACCTGTATGCCTGCGACCGGGATGGCTGGAAGCTGCCCGATACCCGCCACTGGCCAACCATGAACGGCAAGCTGGTTGGCGCGGCAAAAATGGAAATCGAACATTTCTTCGAATGCGTGCTCAGGGACCAGCAGCCACTGGTTACCGGCGAGGATGGTCGCCGTTCGATCGAGGTCATGCTGGCAGCAGAAACATCAATTCGTGAAGATCGGATTGTGTTCCTCACTTGATCCTGATTATCCTGATCCTAAGATGCGGGTAGTGATTATGCATACTACCCGCATTTTTTGCCGCAGAAGTGGATAGGAATATGGTTGATTTTCATAGATATCAATCGCCTCAGGATAATTTTGTTCCTAAAATCCACATTATAAATTTTTTCCATCAGTTGACGTAACCAAATTTCTATACAATAATATTAGATACATTCTTAAACCTCGGATTTGTTAATATATTTAGCTATCCGAATATCAAGGAGGTTAATTTATGGACATGGAATTAGAAGGATACCTAAGACCCCCGGAATACCCAATGGCGCCTTACCCCGCCAAGGTGGTCACCCTGGCAACCGGCGCCAAGCTGGTGATCCGGCAAGCCAATCGAGACGATGTACCGATCCTGCTGGAGGCGGTCAAACCGACCCTGCAGGTGCCCCGAGATTATTATGACATTGTCGGCGTACGCCTGTATGCCGAGCTGCTCGGCTGGTACCGCTACCGGGTGCGGGATGAATTTTGCCTGCTCGGCCAGATCGATGGATTATTGGTTGGCATTGTCAACAGCCGCATGTTCTCACCCGAAGTCGGCATCAGTCTGCATACCTTGGCCATCGAGCGCGGCCTGCGCATCGGCGCCCACCTGTTTGCCTCGAAGATGGAGCATCATATTGAATACCTGGAACAGGATGAAGTGCTGATCACTGCTGAAAGCCCGATCGGGTTCAGGCGCTGGATGATCGAATATGGTCTGATCCAGCGTGATGGGCAGCACGAGCTGGGCGGAGCCACCCCCTACGCCCTTACTCGCGATTTGTACTTCGCTGCCAAACATCGTCTGGTGGCAGGCGAACGACCTGTTCCTCCAGAATTGTTGCAGGTGGCTGAAAAAGAGATCATCATCGCCACTGAAGATGACATCCTCGAGAAGATCTTAGGTGCGAAGAGGAAGGTGCTCCAATGAGACCGGTAGTAATTTCTGGAGTTGGGATGATCCCCTTTGAACGCCATGATGATGACAGCCTGGTAGATATGCTGGCTGCTGCGGGGCTGCGAGCCATGGACGATGCCGGCTTGGGAGACCGACCTGTCGACGCGGTCTATGTCGGCAACATGGCCTCCGGGTTATTCAACCACCAGGTCTCGGTTGCCAGCTCCCTGGTGGATAGGCTGAACCTCATGCCAGCTGCTGCTGACCGGATCGAAAACGGGCCAGCTTCTGGTGGATCAGCTATCAAGAATGGCCTCTTGGCGGTCGCTTCTGGGTATTATGATGTGGTCTTGGTCGCCGGTGGTGAGAAGATGCGCGAGGTGATTGGACCTCGCTCCACCGATATCGTTGCCTGCATGACCCATCCCCAGGCAGAATATATTTATGGGGTGACACTGCCAGCTATGGCAGGCATGTTCGCCCGACTTTATATGGACAAATACGGGATCACGCGCGATCACTTAGCTGATGTAGCCATCAAGAACCAAAACAATGGTTTGTTAAACCCGTATGCTCATATCCAAATGAAGATCACCAAGGAAGGTATTCTCACCCATCCGCAAGCTCATATTAACAATCCGGTGGTCGCAGATCCATTGCATCTCTACGATTGCTGCCCTGTCAGTGATGGCGCCGCAGCTGTGCTGCTGACCACCCCTGAGATCGCCAAGAAGCTAAAAAATACCCCGATCACCATCGCGGGTTTCGGGCAAGCCACTGACACACACACGCTTCAGGAACGTGATGATCCCACTGATTTGAAAGCCGTAACCATCGCCGCTGAAAAAGCATTTTCAATGGCGGGTATCAAACCAGCTGACATTGACGTCGCCGAACTGCATGATGCATTTACTATCCTGGAGATCGCCGAAAGCGAGCATGTTGGCTTCTTCAAGAAAGGCCAGGGTGGTGAAGCGGTCGCCAGCGGTGCCACTCAAATCGGTGGCAAACTGCCCATCAATCCCTCCGGCGGGTTAAAAGCTCGCGGCCATCCAGTCGGTGCGACCGGCACCGCCCAGGTCGTTGAATTGGTCTGGCAGCTCAGAGGCAAAGCTGGAGAACGCCAGGTGAAGGATGCTGCTAATGGTTTCTCGTTGAATTTTGGCGGATTTGGCAACAATGTAGTTGCATTTGTGTTGAGGAGGGATGCATGAAGACCATCACTGGTTATAAATGTACCAACTGCGGTCAGGTCATGTTCCCAAGACACGAACGCTGCTTGAACTGCAACGAACGGGAATTCAAGAAGGTTGAGCCAACCAAGCGAGGCAAGCTGCTGACTTATACGGTGGTTAACGAGCTGCCCTGGGGTATTGACGAGCGCGGCAGAGTGCTGGGTGTTGTCGAATTTGAAAATGGCCTCAAAGCAATGGGCTTGATCAAATCTGATAAGGTAAAGATCGGCATGAAGCTCACCACTGGTTGGGACGAGGTCAGATACCAGAACGGGGTGCGGGTATATGGCCTGACCTTCGAGGATTAGATTAATAGAATTAGAGGTGCGCCGCAGGATATTTTGTAGCGCACCTCTACTCTTGTTTTCAATCTGCTTTCATTAAGAATTAAAATTTTCTGCTCAACCTGTTTAATTGCTCCACGTGACTGGGATCTGAAGCGTCTCCAAACTTTGTCTTCGGGAGCGCCGATTTTTTGACCATCAGCTGCTCATATCTGTCATCATCCACGAAGGCTACACAGCGGCCGATGCTGGCCTCCCCATCCACAAATCGCCAGGGGAAGAAACCGATCGTTGCCCTTTGGTTTAGCAGCAAGTCGATATCCCCTCCCACGCATTCTGCATGAATGATGCCATGGGGAAACATTTCAATGTGCATCAGCTGATACTTCGAGTCGTTATAAAATTCAGCTAGACTCTGACCATATTTTTCCTTAAATACCTGCTCAGCCTGGCGAGTTTGGCGCGGCATCCAGTCCCGGATGATGGTATTCATGGGGTGATCTGCACTTCCACAATCAACGCCTATCCAGCGCAGTTTTTTGGCCTTTGCCCATTCTGCAAATTCGCGGTCGGGTCCAGGATGTTTGACCATATAGCGGATTTCATCCGCCGTGTTATGGTCCCAACCAAAATGGTGGTATCCGGTATGGATGATCAGGATATCCCCTTCTTTGACCTCTACCCGCTCTTCGACCATCTGGCTGGAATAGACCTCATAATCACCAGCTGCATCGCTGAGATCAACGATCACGCCATTATTTACCAGGAAATCCATCTCCAATTGAGCCATATCCTTGCCGGGTGTAAAGAAATGGATCTCACCATCCAGGTGAGTGCCTATATGATTCGAATGCGTAACCAGCTGGCCGTTCGCCCCATTGGGAGCCAGGCGTTTAAAGTATTTCACCTGCAGCGGTTCATAAGTCGGCCAGGGAGGTGTCCCAATCCCAAGCGGGATGGTTAAATCAATCGTCTTCATAAGATTTTCTCCTTTGAAATATATTTAACTCTGATACGTGTCATCAATTTTATTTCTCTAGCTATTTCACAATTCCTGCTTCAAGCATCGTCAGGTAAACTTTTTCAGCCGTAAAGGGGGGTCCTTCAAACCGCACACCAACCGCATCGTAAATCGCATTGGCAATCGCCGGGATGGTCGGTACCATCGAGTGTTCCCCCACGCCTCTGGCTCCCCAGGGACCATCATCCTGGGGTACTTCGACGATCATGGCCTGGATGCCACCTGGAACATCGCTGGAGGTCGCAATGCGGTAATCAACGAAGCTCGGATTCTGCACATAGCCATCTTTCAAATCGAGACTCTCAAATAGGGCGGAGCTCATGCCCTGGACGAAACCACCTTCAATTTGGGCCCGCACCATATCGGGATTGATCGCCTTACCCACATCGAAGGCTGACGCGCCGCGCAGAATCTCGATCTGGCCTGTATCGAGATCAACTTCCAGTTCGACCGCTTGGGCTCCTGTGGTGTAGTGAACCACTGCCCTTTCACCCTGGCCAGTTTCCGGGTCCAGACCGGTGACATAATCGGGCATGAACTTTCCGCGCCCGATCACAGGTCCACCGATCCAACCTTGATCGTCCGCTTTGGGCATGCCGTAGATGGCAATGTCCTTCAGGGGCATTTCACGCTCACTTTTATAGGAAACAACCACGCCGTTGAGAATATCTAGATTTTCAGGGTCCTCCTGCCAGGCTTCGGCTGCCATATCCAGGATTTGATTGCGAGCATCCTGGGCAGCATTGACCACCGCATTGCCCAAACTCCAGGTAAGGCGGCTGGCTACAGTTTGCCATTCGTAAGGACTGTAGCGAGTATCCACGGGCGTGGCTACTTGAACCCACTCATAAGGTACACCCAGTGCCGCAGCTGCCATTTGAGCAGCAACAGTGAATACTCCCTGGCCAAGTTCCTGTCCACCCACACCCACCGTAACCCGCCCATCTTCCGCTAACTCAACCCATGCGCTCGAACCGGCATTGGGCGGCATGGCTGGTGCTTTCCACATCAGCGCTAACCCCTTGCCGCGGCGCTTATTGGGTGCACTTGCTTCGGATTTTTGTCCCCAGCCGATGGCCTCGGCAGTCTTCTCCAGGCATTGGGATAGACCAGTAGGGTGCATTTTGCTGCCCGTTACCAGGATGCTGCCTTCCCTTAGGCAGTTTAACCTCCTAAACTCCACTTGGTCCAGGCCAATCTTCAAAGCTAATTCATCGATGCACTGCTCAAGGCCAGCGTGCATCTCGGGCATACCGAAGCCGCGCATTGGACCTCCAACCGGGTGGTTGGTGTAAACACAATAGCTGTCGGTGGTCACATTTGGGACCTCATAGGGTCCAGTACTGCTGTAGCCACTGGCCCGGGTGATGTTGACCCCATACTCCGTATAAGCACCTGCATCCCAATAGAATTTATTTTCCATCGCCAGGAGCTTTCCATTCTGATCACAGCCCATTTTAAAGTAAGCGATTAATCCCTGGCGGACGAAGGCGGTGAAGAATTCCTCCTCCCTGGTTAAAAGCAGTTTTACCGGGCGCCCTTTGACCTTGGTGGCGATAGCAACCGCCAGAGATTCCATGCTGACCCCTGCCTTACTGCCAAATCCGCCCCCAACATAAGGCGCAATAACCCGCATGTCACTCTGCGAAATTCCCAATGCCTGGGCAATCAGGTTTCGCTGGGCAAATGGCGATTGTGAACTGCCCCAAAGAGTAATTTCACCGGAATCACTTACCTTGGCAACTGCTACGTGTGGTTCAATCGGAACGTGCTGGATATGGGGTATCCGGTACTTGTGCTCTACAATCTCGGTACAGTTTTCCCAAGCGCTATCCGTATCCCCTTTTCGAATCTTGAAATAGTTGGAGATATTGGAATTGGGCTGCGGCAAAATAAAACTTGCTGCCTGGTAATCCTGCAATTGTGGGTGGATCAAGGGTGATTCAGGATTGACGCCATATTCTGCATCGATCACAGGTTCTAAGACCTCATATTCAACCTCAATTAAATCCAGCGCTTCTTCGGCGATCAGCTCATTAATTGCCGCTACTCCAGCGATTGGGTCGCCTACATAACGCGCCCTATCCCGGGCGAAAATATGGCGATCCAATAGATACAAACCAATATAGCCCGGAAAATCGTCACCCGTCACTACCGCCTTCACCCCGGGGTGTGCGGCAGCTTTCTTAGTATCAATGGATAAGATGCGGGCATGTGGATGCGGGCTGCGCAGAATGCGCGCATGCAGTAAAGCATTCCCGAACTGGATATCGTCACCGAAGACCGCCGCACCGGTTACTTTTTCACGCGCATCAAGCCGGGGTTTACTCTCACCAACCGGTTTCATTTCTTTCTCACTGACAACCATTATTGATCTCCTCTCACAACTGCGCAGCTGCTTGTACCGCGTCGATAATGCGTAAATAGCCCGTGCAGCGACATAAATTCCCGACTAATGCAGCCTTGATCTCACTTTGGCTTGGATTTGGATTGCGGTCAATTAACGCCCTTGAAGCGATCAAAATACCTGGTGTGCAAAAGCCACATTGGACTCCACCTGTCTCCATGATAGCCTTTTGAATTGGATCGAGCTGCTTATCCTGGGCCAAGCCCTCCACCGTGACGATCTCAACCCCGTCACATTCCACCGCTAAAACCAGGCAGCTGTTGACTGGTTCCCCATTCATCAGAACCGTACAGGCTCCGCATTCCCCAGCTGCGCAGCCATTCTTTGTGCCAGTTAATATCAGCGTCTCACGCAGTAAATCCAAAAGCGTCATATTGGCTGATATATCTGCTTGTTCAAGTTCGCCATTGACAGTAAGGCTGATGTGATGAAAACTCATACGATCCTCCAGGTCTCGGTGAAATCAATTTTCGATCGGGTCAATTAGTGATCTGGGTTAGCTGCCCCCATACATCCTTCAAAGCATTGAATGACAAATTGCGCACCATTAATTTGCGGTAGCTGGCGCTGCCGCGCACATCATCTATCGGTGTGCAGGCTTCCATGGCAGCTTCAGCAGCCTGCTTAAGCGATTTTTCAGATACTGGATTCTGCCCAAGAATCTCACCCACCGCTTCAAACACCAGCAGGATTGGTGCGACAGATGCCAAAGCCAGCTTGAACTGGAAACCAGACTGGGAAGCAGCATCCGGGTATCCCAATGCAGTCACCCCAACGATTGAAAGATCGCTGAGCTGGTTGCGCCCCAACTTGATATATCTGCCTTTCAAACCAGCTGCTGGAACAGGAAACTGGATCGAGGTAACAATATCTCCAGTTCGTAAAACCGTCTTACCAGGCCCGAGGAAAAAAGTGCGTAAGGGTTCCTGCCTTTCACCATCATTGCCATACACGTTAAGCACGCCATCCAGCAAAAGACAGGCACCGATCGTATCTCCTGCAGGAGATGCATTGCAGATATTCCCCACAATTGAAGCCCTGTTCCTCAGCTGGTAGCTGGCCACACTCTCTGCCGCATCAGCCAATATCCGATAATGATCTCTCACCCCTGGATCTGCGATCACCCGGTTCATATTAACGCCAGCACCAACGATCAACCCCTGTGAAGGATCAAATGAGATCTTGTCCGTCCCTTCTAAACCCTTTATATCCACCAGGTATTTGGGTTTGTATAATCGGTCGCGCATCTGCACGAAGAGATCGGTGCCGCCAATAAATGGGCGCGCTTCGCCTGCATGAGCGACTAAGAATCGGGAGGCGTCGGTACAGGAATCTGGTTTTACGTATTCAAAGTCAGGCAATTTTGGATATGCATTCATGTTGGGTTTCAACTCCTCCATTCAACTTACAATCCATACCTTAGCCATTATATATTCAGTACCCTGATTTCAGATGAATCCGTTTGCTTACAATCACCTTGCATCAATCAACTTAATTATAGCCCTCAGCAGGTTAGGAAAATCCCGCTTGTAAAAACAAATAATTTTCCTCCAACTCCCCCCAACAGGCGAGCTGGATTATTTTTAATCATTTCAATCAACCAGAAGGTAATCTGCCATGTCATTTCTTGATTTTCTTCCACGCCACAAAGTAAATTATATACACGGATGGCTACAATTTCAACAACAAAAAGCGGGTTGCCTATTGAAATCAAGTAAAATCATCTCACCACCCAAACGGTTTTGCCAGCTAAACTCTGTGCAATTAGTCACCGGTCGAACACTCTGATCCACGAACCATGATCACAAATCATCCCAAATTCGATCAATTTAGCAATCCCAGGCATATTGAAGCCATCAGCATTGGGAATATCGCCTTCGAATCCCTGAAGTCGGAAATGGAAGGGGAAATTCACGGGGTGACCTCCCAGGGGATTTTCATCAAAACCACAGGTAGATGGCTTCATTTCCTATCTTTCGAACCGCAGTACGGTCCGCTAACTATCAACCTGCCGGTAACCAATCTTCCAGAAATTCCATTGCACAATGGTATGCGGGTGCGAATCGCATCCGGTCAAATTTCCGTCCTGGAAGCTAACCTGGTGATAAGGGTAAATAATGCATTCGTTTGGCAACCAGGACCCCCTTCTTCTCATCCTTTACCTGCTGCTGAACGCGCTGCCAGGATAAGACTGGCGGGTGAAAAGATCATCACCAGCAGTCAGGGAAACGGTCTTTCCTCAATACTGCCTTATCTGCTGAAATTACCCGACCACAAGAATTTTGATATTCAGGAAATAACACATCCCTACATAAATATTCTCCACAAACAACGGTATATGGGTGGCTTGCCTTCAACCGCTTCTATAGCTGGCTTGCTCGGTTCAGGTCCAGGGCTGACACCTTCAGGCGATGATTTTACGATTGGATTGTTATTAGCCGTAAATAGATGGGAAACTGAGCTCCTCCCCGGGCACAATCTGGATCTTTATAATCGGAAAATCGTGGATGCCGCCTATCAAACAACAACCACTCTCAGTGCCAATCTGATCGAGTGTGCTGCTCAGGGATTGGGTGATCAACGCTTGATCGAAGCGCTGGATTGGCTGATGTCAGGTACCGGGCAAGACAACCATGTCATCGATAATTTGCTGACCTGGGGCAGCTCATCCGGCAGCGATGTATTTGTGGGTTACGTGGTTGCATTATCACCGTAAGGTGCCTGCTCGTTTTTCACAGCTTACAACACTATCTTAAAACAAGAAGCGCTTTTTCAAGCGCTTCACTTGATTTAACTGGCTGAATATGACCTGGACTCAGGAATGGTCCTGGTGATAATTTATTCAATCACAAAAGTTACCAGCGTCAGTTTGCCTGGTTCAACCTCTACCTCCCGTTGCTGCAAACCATTGAGCATAAAGGTGATTTGATACTCTCCAGGAGGTAAATCACTCAGGGTAAAACTTTCATTCCAGGGGCTTTGACCCCTGAGTTCTTTCTTCTCATAGGTAGTCAGGTAGAACTGGTCGATCGCAGGCAGCCCCTGTCCGGCCAGCTGCTCAATAACGATGTTCTCGACCGGTTCGTAATTACCCTGATCGTCTACCACTCGTCCAGCCAAAGCCCCCAGAGATTGGTCCCTTTCATCAGATAGAAGCTGCAGCCACAATTCCGGATTACGAGCCTCGAGATAAGAGTTTTCACCAACCCGCACTTCAAAATGCAGCGTACTGCCGGGAACGACACCGGACATGCCAACCAAAGCGATCTCTTGACCGGCCGCGACAGAATCCCCTTCTTCTACCTGGACTTCAGAAAGCTGGCTGTACAGGGTGAATACAGGGTCAGATAATCCTGGCAAATTATGCTCCAGGATCACCAAATTGCCGTAATAATCCTTCCATGGTCCGTATGGGAAGTTTAAATCATCCCCGGCAACAACCACCACACCATCTGCGGCCGCCACTACAGGAGTACCCGTTGAATTGAGGAAATCGACACCGCGGTGTGTCAGCTGGGTGCTTTGCCGGTAATCACCAAAGCGGTAGGAGGGATCGATGGTGTTGCGACCGGATGGCGCGATTGGCCGGGCAAGCAGGAAAGAACCATTCTCAACACAAACCTCCTCCGTGCAGGGTGATAGATCCACTTGGGGCTGTTCCGGTAGTTCCTGTGGGGAGTCGGTTGGAGCAGGAACTTCCGTGGGAGGCAGCGGGGTTGGTTCTGGAGGAGACTGTATCTCCTCGGTGGGGGCGGAAGTCGTGGGCGCAGCTACTGCTACTGGAGTGTTAGCGCTCTCCTCACTGGTTGAATTTCCGCCAAGGCTGCAGCCGGTAGCCACCATCAGCAGCAAAACTGCGAAAACGAATAGATGCTTACGAGTTATCATCATCTGAAATCACCTCACAATTAAAAGGGGCATATCGATTAACACATTGCTCACATTATATGAACAAACCGATCGGCAAGTATTAAATTCTACCTACAATCTGTATACAAATTAGTAAGCCATACCCCACTGGTTAGAAATGTACCTGGGATACTTCCCTTCTGCTTTCAAACCTTCTGCATCCCTGGCGAAAAAAATGATCTCGATTTCTTATATTCAACTGCTCAGACACCATTACCAAACACAAAGTGATGATTCTCAAAGAATCGGAATTGTTCGTCAGCAATATGATCGAGAATCACATTCATTTCTGTGATGTCTTCTCGTCCCGCGCCGTACCAGGTGTCAACGCAGTCCACTTGAAAACCCAGCGTATTGAGGTGGCGGATAACTTTGACAAATAATAAAGTGGCTGCGATCTCATCCTCACCTTCTTCATACCAATCGACTGGTTCACTGAAACCTAATTCTACGCTGTAAAGGTGCCGGAAAGTGCAGCTGCAGCCGCTCATTGATCCCACGTACCAATGGTGTGGATTCTTGAGCAGCGAATGATATGGTTCGGGGACAGTTTCTTTCTGGTAGCAAACCAGATCGCTGTCTTCTGCAGATTAATCCTGATCGGAATCTGTGCTCAGGTAGATAGAATAACACACACCCTTTACTCCTGACAGCAGGAAAAAAGTACTGGTATTCTAGCACCAAAGATTGCCGCGCCTCCATTTTCGTTGGATGAACGCGTTAGTATTTATTATGAAAATTGGTTGCTGAAGAATTACGCGCCGCAGAATATGCCCAGGAGGCTGTCCAGGCTCCAGGTGCATCCG
>JALHTN010000665.1 GCA_022865865.1 Anaerolineales bacterium | reverse complement strand
GTTTTGAAGCTTGCGGATCCTAAACGGGCTCGAGGTTGAATTTAAATCCGAGATCTCGATCAAGATGCTTGCTGGAGTTAAGAAAAATTGGTCTTTTGCACTTCTGAGAAACCTGTTAGCAAATAAATCTACCTGGAAGGTAATCCACATGCCTGCAGAATCAATGCTCAATATCGCCAGGTGGTACGATCCGATTTTTGAAGGTGTCCTGGGGGGATTGCGTTCAATGGTTGCCAGAGTCGTGCCTCCGGCAGAAGGAATGAGAGTATTGGATATCGGCTGTGGTACTGGTGCACAGCTGGCCATTTACCAGGCAGGGGGGTGCCAGGTATTCGGAATCGATTTATCACAGCCCATGTTGAGGGTTGCCAGATCCAATTTGGATCATCCGGCAGTACTAACTATTGCAGATGCTCTCAGGATACCCTATGCGGACCGGACTTTCGATCTGGTGATTTCTTCGCTGTTTTTGCACCAAATAAATCCGGGCATGAGGGCCGCAGTGCTGAATGAGGCTGCGCGTGTTCTTCAGCCCGAAGGTCAAATCTTGTTGATCGATTTCCATTTCCAATACAAGCGATCGATCAAAGGGAATCTCACGCATGCTTTCATTTCTATGATCGAATTCTTTGCCGGTTGGGAGCATTTCAGCAATTCACGAGATTTTCTTGCTCAAGGTGGAATTCCTCCTTTAGCAGCGGATCACGGACTGCAAAATCGAAAAACATTTGTGGTAGGAAATGGAAACCTGGGGGTTTATTTACTTCGTCTGGCCTGAGTTGAGAGCGGAAGTTGGCTAAATTCAAAGACGGGAAGATTCAGCTTTTACAGGAGAGCACCACCAAAGCCATATCATCTTGATCTGGCGCTTCCTGGGTGAAATTGTTGACTGCTACCAAGATATTATTCAGAATCTCAGCTGCAGATCGCTGTCGATAATTGCGGACTGAGTCTTGAAGTCTGGTTTCGTTGAAAAAAGAGCCATCCCGGTTATGGGCTTCGGTGATCCCATCTGTATACATGATCAGGACATCTCCCGGTGAAAATTCCAGTATTTTTTGCTGCCAGGTAGGATCCTCAGAGACACCCAATGCCATACCCGTACGCGGCAATTTGTCCAGTGGTTTACCCTTTTGATTGCTGAGCAGGATGGGAGGATTGTGTCCAGCATTAACGTAGCGCAGGCGCCCCGAATGGGGTTCCAGGATGCCATAGAATGCGGTCAGAAATAAACCACCGCGCATGTCGGTGAAGATTCGTTCATTGACCGAGCTGAGCGCTAATGCAGGTAGTGTTGGGAAACGGACAGCATATGTGCGGATCAAAGAACTGCACATCGCCATGAAGACGGCTGCACCGAGACCTTTATCGGTTACATCTGCGATCAAGATGCCCCACTTGTCATTAGCCAATGGGATGAAATCATAGAAATCCCCTGAAGTCTCTCGGGCTGGCAGCAGCTGTGTTGCCAGGTCCCATCCATCTAATTCGGGAGGATTCTCTGGCAGAATGCGCGATTGCAGCTTGCCTGCCATCTCCAGTTCATCGCTGGCTCGTTTTCCTTCTGACCTCGTGGTATCTATCGTCCCCTGGTCCAATGCTGAAGCGAGGATAGCACTTAACGTATTGGCAGACTCGGCGAGATCATCGATATCCGGTGTGATGTCTTCAGAGAGCAAACTAATGCCCCCAATTGGTTCAACATGATCTGTGCCCTGGATAGGTTTCAGGAGCAGGATTTGCCCCCAAGTCTGCTTCCCACCCCATGGGAATTCTTCTCCATGGAAGAATATTTTCATTTCGCCAGCTGCACGCAACCATGCCCATCCCAGCTCCGGGATGGGTGCCTGGAGTTGGGCCGGGTAAGTGTACAGATCCTGATCTGGAAATATTCGCACCTGGATTTGGAAATTTGGGAAGAGTTTGGGGAGCCGTTTGTTAAGCGACTCGCTCAACAGGGCGGTAGAGATTTGCTGTTCATCGATCTCTTGCTGCAGCATTGACAGCTGTTCAGAGATGGGTAGGGTCTGCCGTGCTTCCTGCGCAATGCTTTGTCCACCCTGGTAAACCTGCAAGATTGCATCGACCAGATCCCGCCCCTTCACATTTTTTAGCAGGTATCCGCGGGCTCCAGCATCCAGGGCACCCTGGATCATTTCTTTTTCAGTAAAGGAAGTCAACACGAGCACCTGGATGTGGGGCCAGCGCTGG
>JALHTN010000664.1 GCA_022865865.1 Anaerolineales bacterium | reverse complement strand
AGGTCAAATTGGGCAGCAGCTTGAAGGTGGCAGATAACTGGTCCATTTCGAATTCTCCACCCATATAAGCCAAAGGTTCTCCACCACCTGCGGGTCTCAACATTTGCGGTGGATCAGCTGCAGAGTCCAGGGTTACGATGGATCCACCCGCATCGACGACTGTATCTCCTTCGTTTACAATTATTGTGTTGATCGCGGCATCGCCATCCGCCAGATTAGGGAGCTTCTCAAGGATCACCGGTTGGTAAGCCAATGAGTTTTCGTCGATTGGCCCGTCATAGATAATTTGCCAAACCCGATAAGCTGCCATGAGGGTCGGCCAGTGCATGAATAAGGTATCGGGAGCCCAGTTGCTGCAGATTGTTAGCGTGCGTAGACCTTCTGGTTCTGGAGTGGGCGTGACGTCCTTGATCACCTTGACTGAATCAGCCTTGACCGTTTCCACTACAACCAAGGTTTCAACTAATGGTTCAGGGACAGGAGCAGATTGGCAGGCACAAATGATCAGCAATAACGTGATCATCAGCTTGGATATATGAGATTCATATCGTTTTGAGTGCATTGGTTCCTCCCTTGATAAGAACTTTAAAGATGCCCCTAAATAGTAGTTACTCCATCAGCAGTTCGAATTTAATCCGTTCTTCTGGTGTCAGTTCGCGTTCGACACAACACTGGAGAGCTGAGCGTATCTGACCATCGGTCGACTGCCAGACGCGGTGGATGAAGGGTGTATTGCCAATTGAAGATGTGACCAGGATGTGAGCACCACCTGGTGACCAATTGACGCTCCTGGCCTCTCCAGGTACCTGAAAGACAGATACCTCTCCCTGGGAGGGGATATCCCAGATCCGTACATTGCCACCGCTATCCGCGGTAGCAATGCGCTGGCTGTTAGGAGACCAGCTCAGATTATTAATTGCATAACCCTGGTTGGGAAGGCTGAACATTTCCCGCGATGGATCTGTCAAATCTACGATATTGATGCTTCCATCCAAGCAACCAAGTGCGATAAAGGTGTCATCTGGGGACCAGGAAGCTACATTGATTTTCCCTTCTCTTGGATCTAACTCTTCAATCAACTCACCCTGGGTTCGTTCCAAGATCCTGAGTTTGTTATCTCCCTGGCATTTAATCACCAGGTAATTGCGATCAGAGGACCAGGAAACAAATCTTGGTTCACATAAATAACCAAAATCCTGAAAATGATTTTCTTCCCCAGAATCGGGGTTCCAGGTCATGATTTTCCCAGCAGGCTGCCCGATACCAAGCAGAACTGACCTCCCGGTGGACCAGGTAAGGTTTGTGATCCAATGACCAAAGGGGTTATCCAACTCGAGCTTACTGCCGGAATAGATACCCCAGATGGTGACCGCTCCATCTCGGCTGCTCGATGCCAGGTATACCCCACCTGGCGACCAGGTAATGGACAGCGGTTCATCTTCAAGGAGATATAACTTTAGCAAACTGCCATCCACCGCATCCCAGATTCGCAGCGTATTATCTCGGCTGCTAGTGGCTACAAGCTGCGCATCTGGAGAATATTGGGCATCCAAGATCCTGTCGGTATGTCCTTCGAGCAAGGGAGTTGATTGGGAAAGATCCCATATGCGGTGGTAGTGCATGCCTGCGATAAGCAGCTGTTCCCCGGTGGAGGACCAGGAAATTGAATCATTTTCTAGCAGAGAATATGTTTCGAATTGGAAAAGCTGTGCTCCGTTATTAGAGTTCCAGATACGCACAGTTTGGTCTAAACCTAGTGTGGCGATCTTTCTGCCATCCCTTGACCAGGTAACAGAAGTAATCCCACCTCGGTGTCCAGTTAATCTTAAGAGCATCTCGCCATCAGATGAATCATAAACGTGGGCAACATTATCACCTCCTCCAGAGACGATTTTCTGACCATCGGGAGACCAGGAAATTCCGAGCTGAGGCGCAATATGGCCACGAATAATTTCCAGTGTTTCACCCGAAGACGCATCCCAGATTCTTGCGCTCTGATCACGGGATGCAGTAGCGATCCTTTCCCCATCCGGCGACCAGGCTACATCCTCTACATAATGGTCGTGGCCTAATAATTCCAACAGTAGATCCCCCGTCAGGGCATCCCAGACCTGAGCCCTTGTATCCATACTTCCGGTAACAAGCCTCAATCCATCTGGAGACCAGTCAGCGCTCGTTATGTCAGCGCTGCTTGAAATGGCCAATTCTACAATTTGCTCGCCGGTCTGGGCATTGTAAATCACCGGAGGGAATTGACATCCGATAGCCAGCAGACGATCTCCAGAGGGAGACCAGCCCTTCACCTGATTGCAGTCTTCAGCTGTCGGAATGCTGAGTATTTCTTCACCGGTATTGATATCCTGAATCAGAATGGCATTATCTCGCAATGGCGTGACAAATTTGTTTCCAGATGGAGACCAATAGATATCCGTCGTTACCAGAGTCCCGGCTCCAATCCTGGGGACCATGCGGGTTGAATTTTCCACAACTGCTTGGTTTAGTGCGCGCTCTGCTTGAGGTGTATATGGGTATTGCTCCAGGAGTCCAAGCGGAACCAGAACTGCCAGCTCTGGATGGGGTCCTTTGAGTTCATCCAAGGCGCGCAGTGCGATCTGGGCGCTTTTCGCGCGGTTCTCCTCTTCAAGGCGTTGTGTATTCCTGGATTCAGCCGTGGCACGGGCATTAGTCTGGATCAATGCTTCTGCTTCCTGCTCGTCAGCTATGGCCTCTGCCGTTGAACGCTGGCGGATTTCGGCTTGGGCAATCTCCTGCTGTTCGATCGTCTCGTTACGGGCGGAAACGGCCAGCCAGGCCAGGACCAGTGAAATGACCGTAGCGATGGCGAACACGCCTACTAGGGCGCGTAGGAAGTTGCGTGAACGTCGCTCTGTGGCCGCTTCCCGCGCCAGGCGTTCAGCTTCTGCAGCTTCACGTGCACGGCGGTCAGCCTGGCAGGCTTTGATGTATTCAACCTCTACCTGGGTAAGGGCCAGGTCGGTTGTCTCAATCCAGGCGGCGAACTGGTCCAGGCGCGCGCCGCGCAGCATGAAGCTGGGATCCTTTTCAGATACCAGCCAATCGGCGGCCGCATTGCCCAGTACACGCTGGTCGCGTATATCGGCGCGGGACTGGTCGAGCCACTCGCGCAGGCGGGACCACTCACGCAGTAATGCTTCGTGGGCCACTTCGACGGTGGGACCTCTGGTGATTGGATCGTGATCGAAGGACAGTAAGCGGGCACGGCCAAACGCGTCCAACACATTCCTCGTCCCCTGATCTTCACCTGCTCCAGGAGACGGTTGGGAATTCGAAAGGGAATCCAGCTCAGAGAGGAGCACGCGGCGGCGGGTGTCTTCGACGCCTTCGCCGAGGGTGACCAGGCGCAGGAAGACCTGGCGGGCAGCTTCCTGACCCGCGGAGTCAAGCCCGGTGAAGATCTCCTCGGCGCGTTTGCCAAGCGCACCCAGCACGCCGCCGCTGTCCTGGTAGGCACCCAGGGTCAACCGTCGACCGACGCGGCGCTCGAAGAGCTCGGTCAGGGTGTACTGCAGCAGGGGCAGGGTCCCAGGCTGGTCGCCCAGGTCGCGGATGATGCGCTCGCAGAGCCCGGACTCAAGGGCCAGGCCTGCCCCGCGTGCGGGTTGGATGATGGCTAATTCCAGCTCGTCCGGGGTGAGGGGCAGGACGAACTCGGTGCGCTGGCGGAGCAGGTCCCCGAAGTCGACGTACTCCAGGGGCCGGTCGGTGAAATCGGCACGCAGGGTGATCACCACCCGCAGGCGAGAGCGGGGGTCGAGTAAGGCGGTCAGCAGGGACTCGAGGAAGGCAGCCCGGGTATCTTCAGCCTCGACCAGGGTGAAGAGCTCCTCGAACTGGTCGATGACCAGCACCAGGTCGACCAGCTTATCGGGGGGCAGGATGCGACCGACTGCGCGCAGCAAGCCGCGCTCATCTTCACGCAGCTGGCCGAGCAGGCTCTCTGGGGGGTTGACCGCCACGCGCAGTAGTGCAGTTTCGAGCTCTTCAAAGGGATGCGAACCGGGGGTGAACTCGATGATGAACCAGTGATCTGAGCCAGGCAGACCGCCGCGGCGCAGGCTGGGGATAAGACCGGCCTTGACAGCTGAGGATTTTCCGGAACCGGAAGGACCCACCACGGCCAGGAAGCGGGAGAGGTCGTTCTCTTCAGCCATACGGCCGAGCAGGTCCTGGACCAGGGTCTCGCGGCCGAAGAAATCCTCTGTGTCGGCTTCTTCGAAAGCACGCAACCCCTTGTAGGGGTTCTCGAGGGCTTCCAGATCGACCTGGTCGGCGGGCAGCCAATCGAGGACTGCGGAGGCTGGCAGTGCTACTCCGGCGGAAGTGACGGCGGACTGGACATCGGAGACCAGGCTGGGGATGAGACCTGCTTTGACGGCGGAGGACTTGCCGGAGCCGGAAGGACCGACCACTGCCAGGAAGCGGGAGAGATCGTTCTCTTCAGCCATGCGACCGAGCAGATCCTGGACCAGGGTCTCGCGGCCGAAGAAATCCTCTGTGTCGGCTTCTTCGAAAGCACGCAACCCCGTGTAGGGGTTCTCGAGGGCT
>JALHTN010000095.1 GCA_022865865.1 Anaerolineales bacterium | reverse complement strand
TTGATCGATGGCACGGATAACTTTCCCACCCGCTACCTGTCGAATGATGTCAGCGTGCTGCTGGGTAAACCCAATGTGTATGGTTCAATCTACCGCTTTGACGGACAGGTGAGCGTCTTCGACGCCCGGCAGGGTCCCTGCTACCGCTGCTTGTTTCCCGAACCACCGCCGCCCGGGCTGGTGCCCTCCTGTGCGGAAGGCGGCGTGTTAGGTGTATTGCCAGGCACGATAGGCACTTTGCAGGCGACTGAAGCCTTGAAACTGATCCTGGGGATCGGGGAGACTCTCAAGGGGCGGCTGCTGCTCTTCAACGCCCTGGATATGTCATTCGATTTCGTCAACCTGCGTAAAAACCCGGACTGCAAAATTTGCGGTCCCAACCCTGAGGTGACCGAGCTGATCGACTACGAAGAATTTTGTGGCGTCCCGGGACACGACCACGAAGAAGGCAGTGTGGGCGGGGATTGGGATATCGAAGTGGGGCAGCTGGCAGAGAAGCTAGCGCAGGGGGAGCAAATCCACCTGCTGGATGTGCGCGAGCCGCACGAGTTAGAGATATCCCGGCTGGAAGGCGCGGATTTAATCCCCCTCGGGCAGCTGGCCGCACGTCTCTCGGAGCTGGATAGCGCGGAAGAGATGGTGGTGTTTTGCAAGGGCGGCACTCGTTCGGCAAGGGCCCTGGAGCTGCTGGCCAGCGCGGGATTTCGGAAGGTGAAAAATCTCAAAGGCGGCATCAACGCCTGGGCACGGGAGGTCGATCCCAGCCTGCCGATCTATTAATCGTAAGGAATAAGGGCATTGATCAGAATCAGGCTATCAGCCGCTGGTCATCCCTCCGGGCAGGTATAATCACATCCATGAACGCTTCAAATCAAGGTAATAAGTTAACTTTATTGGCTGTCCTGGCCCATCCCGATGATGAGACTTTTGGCATGGGCGGCACCCTGGCGCTCTACGCCCAGCGCGGCGTGGATGTGCACCTGATCTGTGCCACACGCGGCGAAGTGGGTGAAGTGGCCCCGCATTTCCTGGAAGGCTTCCAGTCGATCGGCGAGCTGCGCGAGCACGAGCTGCGCTGTGCGGCAGGAAACCTGGGTTTGGCGGGAGTGCACTTCCTGGATTACCGTGATTCGGGTATGGCGGGTTCTCCTGAAAACGATCACCCGCAGGCTTTGGCGGCAGCCCCGATCGATGAAGTGGCGGCCATGGTGACCGGGTATATCCGCAAATTGCGACCCCAGGTCGTACTGACCTTTGACCCGATCGGCGGCTACCGTCATCCGGACCATATTGCCATCCACGAGGCGACGGTGAGGGCTTTTACCGCCGCCGGGGACCCGCAGCAGTTCCCTGATCAGGGGACTCCCTACCAGCCGGAAAAGCTCTACTACCATACCTTCCCGCGCGGCTGGTTGACCTGGGTAGTGCGTTTGCTGCCTTTATTTGGTAAAGACCCCAGGCGATTCGGGCAAAATGAGGATATCGACCTGCTGGAATTAGCCGGAGAAAGTTTCCCGGTGCATGCCCGCATCAATTATAAAAAGGTGGCCAAGGAGAAAGAAGCAGCCACAGCCTGTCATGCCAGCCAGGGAGGCATGGCTTCATCAAGAAACCTTTTCGTGCGTCTGGCTTTCCGGGTGGCTGCCGGTCAGGATTCTTTTATGCGCGCCTATCCTGAACCGGATGGGGGTCCAAAAGAGCGAGATTTGTTTGTGGGTATCCGCGCAGCTAAGTGATATGTGATCAGTATTACAGACAGATCACACGATCACAGGGAGATTTTTCTATCAGGAGGATGGTATCGATGACTGATTCACTTGAAGTATCAAAATTTTTCCCTGAGGTATCAGCTAAGCAGCTCTATAATGCCTGGTTGGACAGCGAAGCACACAGTGCATTCACCGGCAGTCCAGCCCAAATCAATCCGGACAGTGGAGCTGAATTCACCTCTTGGGATGGATATATATCTGGGAGAACCTTAGAGGCTGAACCCTTCCAGCGCATCGTCCAGGCCTGGCGGACGACTGAGTTTCCTGAAGATAGTCCCGATTCGCGGTTGGAAATCCTGATCGAGGATATGGATAACGGTGTTCAAGTCACACTTGTTCATTC
>JALHTN010000663.1 GCA_022865865.1 Anaerolineales bacterium | reverse complement strand
ATCTCCAAGGATCAACGTGCCTAACACCCGCTGCAGCCGACCGGGCTGTCGCCCATGAGGAGTGGGGCCCCAAAAGCAGAGTGGTGGGGTTGAAGATTTTCGAGATCTGCCAGCCCCGCCCGGCGGCTGAGCTTTTTCGTTGGGCGGTACACCGCATATCAACAAAAATTGATAGTGCAAAGAGTAGTCAATGAAATATAAAAGCATCATCGTACCCCGCAGGGGTGGCCCAGAAGTTTTCGAGATAATTGAAAATGATTTAGGTGCACCGTCTCACCAAGAAGCACGAATTAAAATTCTTGCCACACCTGTATCCCTACCCGATGTTCAGGCTCGTTACGGACATAGCCCGTTTCCACCTAAGACCCCATTTGCGCCTGGTTATGCGATTATTGGCACTGTGGACGCAGTTGGAAAAAATGTCACCGATATTGTTGAGGGCGATAGAGTAGCCGCCTTAATAGCCTATGGTGGATATTCCGAATATATTTTTCTAAAACAGAAACAACTTATCCGTATGCCAACTAATATTGATCCAGCGGATGCAGCCACATTAATTCTAAATTATGTTTTGGCGTATCAAACACTGCATCGCACAGCAAAGGTAAAGACTGGAGACAAAATATTAATCATTGGTGCAAGTGGTGGAATTGGCACGGCATATTTACAACTTGGCAAGTTGGCAAATCTTACAATGTACGGCATTGCATCTAAAAGTAAACACCACATTCTTGCTGAATACGGAGCGACACCGATTGATTATCGTACACAAAATTTCGTTAATGTAATTCGGGAAAAGGAGCCAAAGGGCCTTAATGCTGTTTTTGATGGAATGGGCGGAGATTATATTGAACAGGGAGTATCAGTGTTACAGCGTGGGGGCATATTTATAGAGTATGGCAACCCATTGACTTTTTCACGGATGTTGCGTTTATTCCAACAGGTGATACTAATCAACTTACAACCAAATGGAATAAGAGCAACACTTTATGGAAATTCTTCTCGGCTAAACATGCAACCATTTCGAGAAGATTGGGCTATTCTCTTTAAATTGCTGGAAGAAGGTAAGATAAAACCAGTAATTCATAAGAAGTTTCCGATTCTGGAAGCGTCCCAGGCCAATGTACTGCTGGAAAGCGGGCAGGTTGTCGGTAACGTTGTATTAGTAACGCCAGAGTTGTTGTAACAACGAAAGCCGCCCAACAAAGCCTGCAGGCGACGGGGCTTGCACTGCGCTCACTTAAAAATTCGGATGTCAGTGCCCCGCTCCTGACGCCAGAGTTGGGCGGTTTAGTGAAATCGTCTATTTTGAGTAGCGAACTGGGCATCTTCGGCGAGTTTATAGGCGGCATCACTTACCTGAGAGACGGGTCGAAGCTGGCAATTACGCGTCCGCCGGTGTACCTTTTCTGTTCCCGATGACCTCTACCAGACCAGCACTGATTACCAGGACGGCACCAATAGCCTGCCGCACACCAAATGGCTCTCCCGCAAGTAGGGCCGCGCTGCCAATTCCCACTACGACCTCAATCTGGAGCAGGATGCCCAGTCGACCAGGATCGACGTGGCGGGAGCCCCAGTAGATCCCCCACATTACTGGAATCAGGAATCCGACCGCGATCAGCACGAGCCAAGGCGCGAGTGTGATCAACTGTTCGAGGGAGGGAGGCTGACCGAGTGCAGCCAGGGGGAGCAGGGAGAGAGCCAGAGCTGCCAACGAGCCATACAGGAAGAACGCGAGAACCTGCTCAAAGACTGATGTCTCAGGTGCCTGGCGCACCCGCATGGCACCCAAGGCAAACAGGAATCCAGATAACAAGGCCATCAGGTCTCCGAGGTTCATGGATAAGGAGAGAGGATCGCCCACGCCTAGAATTGTGAGCATCCCCGCCAAGCTGAGGAGAAGGGAAAAGCCGCGCCAGCGGGTAAGTGGACGCCCCATCAAACCCACTTCTAAAACCGTTCCCCATGCTGGCATCGCGTAGAAGAGGATCAATGCACGTGTTACATCAGTGAGCAGCAAGCTCACAAGATACATCGCTACCGCGGCGCCGATCAGCAGTCCAGTTCGATACTGCTGAATGCCTGTGGGCTGTCTGCGCCGCCAACGTAAGACCGCGAACGGCATCAGGATGGCGAGGGGCGCAAGAAACTGGGTCAGGGTGACCCAGGCGGGATCGAGGCCGTGGCGTTCAAACGCTCTCAGAGGAATCCAGAACAATCCCCAGGCAGCTGATGCGATGGCGACGGCTAGTTCAGGACTTGGACGTCTTAGTTTCATCAGGAGATCATGTCGCTATTAAATACGCAGCTCCACCACGTCCCCCTCCTGGAGTAGATAATCTCGCTGAACCATCTGACCATCGAACATGGTGCTGCCCCAAACTTTGGCAAATTTCAGTTTTTCATGAAAATCCTTGTGGATCTCCTTGGTGAAATCCTCCAGGGTTGCACCCTTCTTCATCACCACTGGCTTGCTGAAATCGGCTTCTTCTCCTGGGGGCTTCGAGTAAACTCGCAGAATTTCTAATCTATCGAAGACGGCTTGTTTCAGCTGATCGAGATTGCGTCCTGTTTCAGCTGAGATAGAAATGATCGGCCACTCATCTTCGAGCAGCTCCCGGAAAACCTGGCAGATCTCATCCAGACTTTCGTCATCACACTTATTCGTCAGGACGATCACGGGGACGAACCATACGAACTGGTCGCCAGCATAGCTGTCCCTCATGTGCAGGGGGATGATGCGGTTCTGCTTCAGGATTTCAACGGTGCTTTCCAGCTGCTTGTCCGGGTGGGTTTGCAGATCCAGCATGAGCAAGATCAGATCGGCACGGCGGATCAGATCGACCAGCTCAGGTTCTAAATATTCGCGATCGAGCGGTGGGGTGTCGATCAGCTGGATTTGTACGTTGTCGACCAGCATCATTCCAGGGGTGGGTTTCCAGGTGGTATATGGTGTTGGAGCGACCTCCGGGGAGGCATTGGTCAGCTTGTCAACCAGGGCGGATTTCCCGACATTTGTCGGTCCCAGGACAACCACCTGCCCGGGACCTTCCTGGTCGATGCGGAAAGAGGAAATGTGAATGCTGCCCCCTTTCTGGGTTCGAGAAGCACTCTTCAGCTTGGAGATCTGCCTGCGGTAATCTGCCCGGATATGGTCGGTACCTTTGTGCTTGGGGATGATGCTCAGCATTTCCTCCAGGCAGGCAATCTTTTCTGAAGGAGAATTAGCTAGGCGAAAGCGCTTTTCGGCATTATGAAAATCAGGGGGAAGATTGGTAGGCATGTTATGACCTTTGAATTCTGCGTGTGCCTGTTAATTATACATAATAGATTTCGCAAGGTTTAGGCCGTATGTTATTCTTTTCTCCAGTAATGGTGAATTGAGTGATTTCAGGATCCAGGTCGTAAATTTAATACCGATATGCAAAATTATCAAGTGAACCCTGATGGTTTATGAATCAATGACGAACAGCTATCCATTCATGGTTGGCAGTTTGGACACAGGTAGCAGGCCCCACCCAGGTATTGAATTTTCTTGATTTCCCCACCACAATTTGGACACGGTCTCTTGAGAGCATTCTTATCCATGATGCGGGTGTAGCTGCCCTTCTGGCCAAAGAGATCGAATTCATCATAGCGACCACCCCGATCGATGATCTCCTCGATGGTGTCATTAATCGCATTGAACAATACCGTTCTCTGTTCTCGATCCAGATCAGCGAGCGGATGGCGGGGATTCAAACCAGCTTTGAACAGGATATCCTGGGCGATGGCATTCCCCAATCCCGGGATGATTTGGTCCTGGGTCAACAGGCTCTTGGCGCTGCGCTTTTTCTGCGCGACCAATTCATCGATCAGATTGTTGAAGTAATCGAAAGAGAACTCTGGGTCGAGTGGTGTCGGTCTCATATCCTTTACGTATTCCCGGCGCAGCTCTTCGCCCTGCTCGTAGAGCTCCATGGCACCCCACATTTGAGTGGTTGCGGTGAGGAATGATCGGTCAGTGAAGGTGAGAACCAAGTGATACTTTAAGGGGACTTCAGATTCCGCAGGGTGAAATAGAATTTTTCCGCCGCACTCTCCAAACAGCAAGGTATAACCTGGTTCGAGGGGAATGAAGAGCCACCTGCCTTTGGCATGAGCTTTTCCGATCGTCTTGCCCTGGGTTAAACTGGCGAACTCATCCTGGTCCCGGTTGTACCAGACAAATTTGTGCGGGCTGTTGCCCAAACTTCCACTATGGATGGTTCTTCCCCGTACCGTTTCATTCATCTGCCTGGCAAGGTTGGTGTATTCTGGCAGCTCGAACATTGTGCTCTCCTAAATTTTGTTTCCCTCATGGGTGTTTCATTTTATAAGCTTAATTTAGAAAACACCAGAATCGGAGCGGGTGATCTATTCCACCAGCGAGGAGAGAATTTCCCGCCAGTGGGTGAGCAAGTAGAGATGCGCTTGACCCGGTAAAATCCTTAAGCGGCTGTTGGGCAGCAGCTCATGCTGGTATTGACCCTGGTTGAGAGGTACATTTTTATCCACCTCGCCCTGCCAGATATCAATGCGCACATTAATCTCGGCCATGTCAAATCCCCAGGGAGAGTTGATGATGATATCGTCCTGGGCAGGTCCTTGCCACCCCTGCCGGTAGCCCTCCTGGATATCGACTACCAGAAGCTGTTCATATTCCGTCCCCAGGATCAGCTGCTGATCCACTTCTGGAAAGGTGGAAGCCAATTTCCCTCCGGCTTCTTCAGGCTCGCCCATGATCATGGAACGCGCCATGCGCCTAAAAAGGTAGACCAGACTGGGTGCAGTGCGGCCCAGTATCATCAGCATCCGGTTTGGCAAGGGGAGACCTTGATAAGGTCCCGGGCGGTCGGGTGGTGCAAGACCACTGATAATCGCGCCCGCGATTACGCGCTCCGGCAGCTGGTAGGCACAGGCCAGCGCATGCGGTCCACCAGCTGACCAACCCTGAACATAGAAACGATCAATATTGAGGTGGTCCGCCAGCTGGGTGATATCATCCGGCCAATTGAGCAAACTCCGGTCGGGCTGCGGATCGGATAT
>JALHTN010000662.1 GCA_022865865.1 Anaerolineales bacterium | reverse complement strand
GGATGAAGAAATGCTCCTTATCATCAAGAGCCGGGCGGAACTGTTTGAAAACCGGCTCGTCCCAGCTGTCCAAGCCGCCCACCCCTACGAAGTACCTGAGATCATCGCCTTGCCAATCCTGATGGGTTCCAAAAGCTACCTAGATTGGATCTATGGATCAACGATGGCGTAATTGGAACACGAAATTAACAGTTCAAGAGAGATTGATAATTTCCGTATTATCCATGTACCAGAAAAATCTGGAGCACAAACAATGACCTACAACTTTGACGAATTGCCCAACCGCCGGAATTCAGAGTGTATCAAATGGCACGCGCATGAAGAAGATGTCCTGCCCATGTGGGTAGCAGATATGGACGTCATCTCTCCGGAACCCGTCATCCGGGCACTGCACGACCGGGTAACCCACGGTGTCTTTGGCTATCCACGCGTGATGCCCGAGCTGGAAGAAGTGATCGTAGACCGGTTGGCCAAGCTCTACCAATGGCACATCCAGCCTGAGGATATCGTTCTCACACCAGGGGTAGTTAAAGGTTTCAACTTAGCCTGCCAGGTAACGGCTGAACCCGGCGGTGGGGTGCTTGTCAATCCTCCCATCTATTACCCAATCCTATTTGCCCCCAAGAACGCAGATATGTACCGCCAGGATGTTGAACTCACTCTCACAGAGGATGGTTCATATCAGATTGATTGGACCGCGTTCGAGTCTGCCATCAGCAAGCAAACCTGCTTGTTCATCTTGTGCAACCCTCACAACCCGGTGGGGAGGGTATTCAACCAAGACGAACTGGCGCACATGGCAGAGATCTGTCTGCAGCATAATATCACCATATGTTCTGATGAAATCCACTGCGACCTGATCTTTAAAGGTCACCAGCATATCCCAATTGCCACACTCGATCCAGAGATCTCCCAAAACACCATCACGCTGATGGCAGCCAGTAAAACCTTCAATATTGCTGGGCTGCAGTGTTCATTCGCCGTGATCCAAAATCCAGACATCCGTGAGCGCTTCAAACACGCTGGCAAAGGTCTAGTAAGCTGGGTGAACGTAATGGGTATGGTGGCAACAGAAGCAGCCTATCGACACGGACAAGAATGGCTCGATGAGTTATTACTCTATCTTGAAGCTAATCGGGATTATGCCTACGACTATGTCAACAACCACCTCCCCGGCATCTCGATGGTAAAACCTGAGGGTACTTACCTCGCCTGGTTGGACTGCCGGGAGGCTGGTATCGAAGAAAATCCCCACACTTTCTTCCTGGAAGAAGCGCGTGTAGCGATGAACGATGGCGCAGACTTCGGGCGTGGTGGTGAAGGATTCGTACGCCTGAACTTTGGTTGTCCGCGATCACTCCTCGCCGAGGCGCTGGAGCGTATGCGTGCAGCGCTCCCAGCAGCATAAAGCCCCCTAACACTTACCACTAATTTTTATTTAAATAATCAACCTCCAAGGCTTGATATTTCACTTCTTTTACCAGCCTTGGAGGTCTAATATCTTGTTGCCTTGCCAACAACTACCGGTTATTTCCCCCACTCAATATATAGCGGCATAGCATTGACTGTCAGATTCGTCCCGCTAAAGTACACCGGATTGCCAACCACATCATAGACTGCATCGGGGACAGTCGGCAATGTGACCGATGTTGGGAGCACGCTCAAATCCGCACCTTCAACCTGCGACCACATTACCCATATAGTTCGGTCAGGGCGGTGAAACTC
>JALHTN010000661.1 GCA_022865865.1 Anaerolineales bacterium | reverse complement strand
TCGAATCAGATTTTGTGATTAGCCAACAGCAAGGTTCCCTTTAGGCATTACCGTCCAAAAGTTAGAGCAGCGAAGCCAGGAATTGGCGCACAGTGTTGGGTAAATCGAGGCGCAACTGAGCCACGGTATCACCGGATTGAGAGCTTACCTTTATTGCGACCCCAGTATATTGCAGGACCACTTCAAACGCTTCTTCGTCCTTGTCATCGTCACCAATATAAATGGGTAAAGCCCCTTCAAGTGGATACCTTGAAATTAAATAATGAACCGTCAGACCTTTATTCGCTAACCTGGGAGCCACCTCAAGGAATTTATGACCCCCTAATATGCGGAATAAATCTCTTGGGAGATCCCCCTGGTCAATCACCATTCGAGCTTGATTGAGGGTTTCTTTCGCGGCTTCTCCATCAACAAATTTCCCGTGGAGCGCTAGCGACCATCCCTTATCCTCCAGATAGAAATCCCGATGTGGGCGAATGAGTTCTTCCCACAGGGGTCTTATTCTATCCAGGGCCGGTCGTATTTCCTCGAAATCCACCCGGTCGATCTGTGTTCCAGATGGATCTAGAAATTCGATTCCGTATGTACCTGCTAGCAGTATCCCCGGTACCGGGATCAATGTTCGGATATGACTTAACCGTCTACCGCTGATGATAGCTACCTGGAAGCGTTGGTGATTATTTAACCGGTCAAGCAGATCGATCAACTCTGGATCGGGATAAATCTCATCTGGGGTTGGAGCGAAATCTGCCAATGTACCATCATAATCCAGAAATATGCGCAATTTCGCTGCATTCTGGATCTGTTTTAATTCCTTGATTGAGCCGTCAATTATCAATTTTCTATACTGGTTTGCAATAGTGGTTGGATTGCGTCTTCGAAGATGGCCTGCCATGTGTATTGCTTGCGCACACGACGTCGCAACCGAGCGGTCGGCGATCGCTCCAGCATTTGCACCAAACGAGTTGCCACCTGCCCGGCATCCACTTCTGCGTTGAAAATTGATGCTTCCCTATCGGCCAGTTCTTGCGCGGCAGGGACATCGCGACAAACAATCGGGATACCAACCAAACCTGCCTCCATTACAGGCATGCCAAATCCTTCCCGGTGACTGGGCATGAACATTACATCGCTGATGCGGTATAGATCGCCAACTACCCGCTCATCGATGAAATAAGGTTGATCAGGCTCTGGACCAACTTCGAAAATAAAACGCATTTCATCAGCAACTCCCAGCTCATCCCGAATATCTCTGAGAGATTGGTAATAATTCATGCTGTTGGGATCATGCGGATCAGGTGGGCCGGTAACGACTAGCATGGGTTTCAAGCCCATCTTTTTCAGTTCCGCAACCACTTCCAAAGCGAATTCGATGTTTTTTGCTTTGGTAATTCGGACTGGCATTAATATGTTGATATCACTTTTCATCAATCCCAGCTTATTCACCAAGGTCATTCCTTGATCTGATAATCCGAGTGTCTGGATTGGGTCAACCCCGTTATAAATCACCTTAATCTCATCAATGGGGCAATCAAAAAGTCCTGCTAATGTGTGTTGCCTCTCTCTCGAAACTGCAACATAAACGCAATTGGATCGTTTGGTACGAAGCAGATCCCAGGGATAACCCGGGTGCACCTTGGAACGAGAGCTCGGGCTTGTCCAGGTGAAATCATGGCACCAGGCAATTCCATTTAAGATTACACCCAGATCTAGCAAGCGGTGAAGAGCGCCAGTAAGCGGCAGATTAAAATGTTTCGTGAATACATTGTGGAGGATCAGGTGGTCGAATTCACGCAGGATTGACTCAAGACGCTCAGCTAATTGTGTTTCCAGGGATTCGTAGTTGTGTGGAACCTTTCCATTTTCCAGTTCTTGAGAAATTTTGATGATTTCAGGATGCTGCGAATCGATTTCCGGGATCTCTATAATGTTTGCGTTTGGTGGCAGGGCATTAACATCACCGCGCCCGGTAATAACAGTACAAGAGTAACCAGCGTGGATAAATTCTTTTAGATGAGCCTTGATCACCGCCTCAACACCACCAATAATTGGCGGCGCTGAATAATGGAGAATGGCAACAGTTTGTTTGTTCATTTTGTCTTTACAAGTTGAGTTCTTCTACAGCGTCCAGCTGCTTCCTAAACCAATCGCGGATATCATCATGCTCGATCAACCAGCAAAGGCGTGCAGCGTAATCATGGCGCTGCTCATCACTCATAACCAGTGCCTGGTGGATCGCTTCGGCAGTTGCATAGACATCGCATGGCGATATTACAATAGAGCCTGTTTCGAGCTGTTCCTGTGCACCAGTGCGCTCTGAGAGGATCAGTATCCCATCGCGCCGGTTCACAATGGGGCCTTCCTTGGCGACCAAGTTCATTCCGTCGGCGATCGAATTCACCAGCAGGACATCGTAATACTTAAGGGCTGCAATTGCCCTGGGATAATTTTCTCCTACCAGCACACGAATGGGTTCCCAGTCATGGGTGCCG
>JALHTN010000660.1 GCA_022865865.1 Anaerolineales bacterium | reverse complement strand
CGCACGTGCGCATCCAATTCTGGGGTATCTTGATCGACAGCCTGCAGGACGCGATGATAAAACGAGCGCCCGATGACAGATGCCATTTGTAATGTACTGCGTGTGTCATCTCCCAGCTGATCCATGCGGGCTGAGAGTAAAGACTGCAGGTTGTCTGGGATGGCAAATTCAGCGGCTTCATTTGTCGCAACCCAATAGCGGAGAATTTCACCATCAATGTTGCGATCTTCTGATTCAACCGCACCACTATCGATCAATGTACGCACCACTTCCTCAATGAAGAAAGGATTGCCATCTGACTTCTCGAGAATGTTTTTGCGCAGTTGTTCAGGGATCTCGGGGATTGCCAGCAAGCGATTGACCAGCTCGTTGCTTTCTGCTGCAGATAGAGGGCGCAGCGTGATTTCAGAATAGCGGTGGCGAAAATCCTCATCAGCATTTGTTTTTATCTGCCAGGATGGTGCAGAACGCTCTTCCCGCATCGCACACAGGATGACTAACGGAATCTCTGCGGTTAATGGTAAAAGTTGGCGCAACAGATCGATGGAGGCAGCATCGCTCCAATGCATATCATCGAAAATCAGCACAGTAGGTCGATCGGAAAAACGTGCTCGCCACCATTCATGCATTGCGACCAGCAATTCCTGCCGAAATAATTCGTCATCCAGGGGTGGTCCATTGGCTTCGCTCTCTAAAGCGAATAAGGCCTCAAATACCTGTTTCGCCCGCGGGCGGCGCTCTTCGGCAAAACTTTCCAGGAGAATAGATAGTTTTTTGCGGACGATTTGAGGGGGATCATCATATGCAATGCCGGTCACCCGCTGGATCAGGCGTTGGAACAAGCCGTAGGCCTGGTTATATTCATAAGATAAACTGATGGTTTCGAACCAGTTGCCGTTTGATCCGATCAGATCCTTAAAATCCTGGTAAGACTCGCTGATCAGGCGGCTCTTACCCAGGCCAGCCTCTCCCAGCACGCAAACAATGCGACCTATTCCCTGATTCAGATCTGCCATCACGCCTTGCAGGGTGAGCAGCTCGGCTTCACGCCCTACCATCTTAACATGCAATCCTTCGATGCCACGCGCCTGTCCCGCAACTTCCTTGCGACCCAATACGCAATATGCCTGGACAGGTTCGCTCTTTCCTTTGACCTCAATATCACCGAGGGATTCGAATTCAAAAAGCTTCACAACATGTTTATGAGTGTCCTGTGCAATTTGGACGGTTCCGGGCTGTGCGGTCTCCTCCATGCGCGCGGCCAGGTTGATCGCATCACCAAGTGCTGTATATTCCATGCGCAAGTCTGACCCAACCGCTCCGACAACAACCAATCCAGTATTTATACCCACCCGTACGTTTAAATCGATCCCCCAGGAATTTTTAATTTGTTCGCGGTAGGGAGCGATTCCAGCCACGATATCCAAACCTGCCAAAACGGCTCGTTGGGGATCATCTTCGTGAGCCAGCGGTGCTCCGAAGAAAGCCAGGATGCCATCTCCCATTAATCGAGCGACTGTGCCTTCGTAAGTGTAGACCGGTTTAATCATATGTTCAAAAGCACCGTTAATGATCTCTGACCATTCTTCAGGGTCCAACTGCTCAGCAGCAGCTGTGGAACCCTTAACATCACAGAACATCATGGTGACAATCCGCCGTTCACCAACCATGTCACCACTATCACGGGCGGCTTCCAGCTTGCTGCGCATTTCCTCCGTGATGTATTGGCGCAGCTGATCTCCATTGGATTGTGGTCCAACTCCATCCTGCACTGCCTTAGCCTGAACCGGTGGAGAAACAGAATGAGACACCCTCGTTGGAGCAGGCTGAGTATTTTCTGTTCCTGTGGAAATGTTATAAGGTTGAATGAAAGTGGAGGGCTGTCCATTTAACTGGCGACCACAATGATCGCAAAATACAGCTGCTTCTGGCAGCGTACCATCGCAAAATGGACAATTCGGGTCAAGCCAGAACCCACAACGCTTACAGAACCTGGCGTCCTGGCGATTATCACTCTGGCAGTTCGAACAGTTCAAGAGAAATCTCCATTCGGCGATCCTTCTGGAAGTACAGCACAAAGGAACCGAAATCCGTCTGAATTCTGGCTGCAGCTGCAGTCCAAATACGCTTTGTGTTTCACTCATCACCTACTCTTTCAGCACCCATGCCAACCCAGGCTTGTTATCCAAACCTATCAATGAGCCCAATAATCAGCACAAACGAGACCGTGAAAATAAAGAAAATGCCTGCCGAAATCAAGGTGCTGTAAATAATTTCTCTGGCTGTTATGGCAAATTTATCAGGCAGACTGCCGTTGTAATAACGAAAAAAGTTGAATGCAAAAATATAAGCCGCAACACCCAGCGGGGGAATCTGCAGTAAATAACGGATGTTGATAGCAATGGAACCCCTGAAAAGGTAGAGGATGATCCCTGCCAGCATCGTTAACAATCCTGATACGGCAATGGCTAATAAATTGGTT
>JALHTN010000659.1 GCA_022865865.1 Anaerolineales bacterium | reverse complement strand
GTATCCTTGTTTTTTATCATGCCTGTTTCTCTGACCCAGATGGTGCAAGAATGGGGTTGGGAATGAGGCTTAGCCTCACTCCCGACCCCAAAAGGAGCTTACTTGCACGGGCCAGAGCTCTTGCAGGCTGCGACGAGCGCGGCCTGGAAGGTATCGACGTTCTTGTCGTTCAGGAACAGGCCAAGAGAGGTATCAATCTCGGTCTTCCAGGAGTCATTGGCCACCACACCGTGAGCCAGACTGCCGACCACAGTGTCGCTGGCCCAGTCATCCATGGCAGATTTTAGATAGACGTTGTACAGGCTGACATCGCCATCGCTTCGGGCTGGGATGGAACCCTTTACCGGATTGAAGGCATCCTGTCCATCTTTGGAGCCGGCAACTTTCAACCACGCAATGGCCGCATCGCGGTCCGGGGCACCCACTGCCAGCACAAAGCTGTCAGAGAGGAACTGGAAGTTTCCAGCAGTACCGGGTACAGGAGCCCAACCTTAGTCCGTATTCGGTTCCTTTCCAAGTTCCTGGAAGAAACCCTGAGCCCAGTCGCCCATCACATTGAAGGCGGCCGAACCATCAACGACCAGCTGAGAAGCATCCTGCCAGCTCAACGAGGAGGCATCACTGTTTGTGTAGGTAAGAACCTTGGTAAATGTCTCCAGACCAGCTGTAACTTCTGAGCTACCCCAATCTGTGCTGCCATCCCAGAGACCATTGTACTTGTCGGGACCCAGGCTGGAAAGCATGATCGTCTCGAACAGGTGCATCGCAGTCCACTGCTCACCCATAGCCAATGGGGTTACTCCAGCAGCCTGCAAGGCATCCATCGCTGCAAACCACTCATCTAGCGAGGTGGGGATGGAGATGCCGTTGTCGGCTAAGATCTGGGTATTGGACCAGAGCACATTTGCACGGTGAATATTCACGGGCACAGAATAGATATTTCCACCATCTGAGATGAGCGGAATGAGCGTCTCGGGCATCACATCCAGCCAGCCCTCTTCTTCGTACAAGAAGTTGAGCGCTTCGATCTTCTTATCTTTCACGTATGTGCCGATCAATTCCTGCCCGGCATGCCCCTGCCAGGAATCTGGGGGCTCATTTTGTGACAAGCGAGTAGCGAGCACCGCGCGAGCATTGGTGCCAGCACCACCTGCTACAGCTGAATTGACAAATTCAATATTGGGGTTCTTATCTTTAAAAACTTCGATCATGGCATCCAGACCTGCAGCTTCGCCACCGCCTGTCCACCAAGAGAACACTTCGACTTCACTCGCTTCACCTCCAGCAGGAGCACAGGCAACCAGCAAAACTGCTGCCATCAGTGCAACACTGAGGATTTGCAAGGTTAAACTTTTCTTCCTCGACATTTCTTCCTCCTAAAACCTTTCTTGAAAATTTTTGGGTACACAAGTTTGATGTATCATTTGTGAATTATATTGTTTCTTCATCACCTCCTTGCTGATGAGGATCATAGTTTTCGGATGGATACATCACTGAATAAACTCCATGGAATTATTTTCTCCATGGAATCTATTTCTTAACAATTATCAATTTTTTTTCGTGAATAAAGTAGTTAATAAGAATTGAAATCTGGGGAAAACGAATCAGGAAATTGCGGAAGAACTTGTAATGAGTGAACGCACAATGCGCACACATATCACATAAATCCTCGCAAATTACGGCCAACGAACCGCACTCAAGCTGCCTGAGTGCACTTCGCCAGGGTAGGCTGCCTTGGAGGAGAAGAAGAAAGCGGTTAATTTAATCATCAATCATCGCCTCCAATCAATTTATATCAAAACAGCCCGGTGCAGCTGCGCCGGGCTGTTCGCTCGTGAATTCGAAATCTTTATTTAGTGGATTAAGTTTCCCCAATTCTTTTCAACGGCAATCTCTTTTTCAACCCTTACTCGAAATTTTCTAAGACTGCTGTCCTAACTCCACTTCGATGTTGAGCAGTTCCCCGTTCCGTAAGACGGTCAAAGCAACTTGTTCACCAGCGCCAACCTCCTGGAGATAGGCAGCTAATTCCTGTACGTTGGTGACATCATTTCCGTCCACGCGTGTGATCACATCACCTCCGATTATGACTGTTTCTCCATTGATCGTCACCGGCTCATCGCTGCCAAGTAAACCCGGGCTTTGGGCTGGGCTGTCTGGCTGCACTTGAAGGATTAAAACTCCACCTTGATTTTCAGTAAGATCCATCTCTCCTGCGATCTCTGGTGTGAGTGGAATACCAACTATTCCCAACCAGGCTCGTCCATTAACTGGCAGCGAAGGTAAAGCTGCCTGAACATTATCTCTTGGCCTGGCTGCGAGTGTTACTTTGATCTCCATTTCTTTACCATCTCGAATGATTTTCAAATTGACTTCCTGATCGACAACGGATTTTGCAGAAAGGTATGCAATCAGATCATCCATATCCTGCACCAGATCACCATTAATGGCTGTAATCACATCACCACCAACTTGCATATTTTGTCCTTCTATCATTACCTCGCGATCACTTCCTTGTAAACCCGCCTTGTCTGCAGGACCATCAGGGACAATTTCAGCAACCATGGCACCCCGCTGATCCATATCCAGATCCATGGACTCGGCCAGGTCGGGGAAGAGCGAGATCCCAGTGATACCCAAGAATGGGTGTGAAAAACTACCATTTTCAATCAATTCCGGTACAACACGTTCTACAATCGAGGCTGGAATTACAAACCCGACGCCAGCATTTGCGCGTACCGGGGATTCGATAGCTGTGGTTACCCCGATTAATTCACCAGCCGCGTTCAATAAGACACCCCCGGAATTGCCAGGATTGATAGGCGCATCGGTTTGGATAACATTGGGAATGTTGTAAACAGGACCTCCAGTCAAGCCATCACTGGCTGGTAACGAGCGCCCCAATGCACTGACGATACCGACGGTCATTGTGCCTTCCAGGCCGAACGGATTGCCAATAGCTATCGCTAATTGCCCGACCCGAACCTGCTCGGAATCTGCCAATTGGACTGGCACCAGGTGCTCAGCTGGGACATCCACCTTGATCACGGCCAGGTCACTATCTGGATCTGATCCAATAATTTCCGCCTCGACCACGGTTTCATCTGAGAAGGTGACTTCGATCAGCTCTGCGTTGGCTACCACATGATTATTTGTGATGATGTAGCCTTGCTGATCCCAGACAAATCCCGATCCCAGGCTCTGATTAGAGGGTAGGTGGGAATCTGGTAATTCAGGCATTTCCGGCAAAGGCGGGGCTTGTCCAGGATCAGGCAGGAAAGCGAATCCCTGCCCAACCACACGAATATTCACAACAGATGGACCTACTTGCTCGTATATTTCGGTTAATGTGCTTTCATAGGCTGCCAGCAATCCCGGTTCCAAAGGAAGCGTTTGGGGCTGCACAACCTGTGCGGATTCATCAGGATCCTGCACTTCTTGAGATTCGTTGCTCGATTCAACACGAATATCATTGGTAGTTCCCGCAAGTAAAGCCGCAGCAGGCGAGCTGCAGGCTGATGCGAGCAACCCAATCACTACCATTACCATTAGAATGACTAAAGTTTTCTTTTGCATAGTTACCTCGTCTATTATTGATCCAATAAGATACGGTAAAGATAATCTCTAATATCCGCCAGGTCTTTAAAGGAAGCTTTTGTTTAGCTTAAGGTCAGCTTAAGGTAATAAAGCCATCTAATAGATAGAAATTTACTTACTCAACAGGATGAAGAAAATCTCCGCATCCATGGCAAGACTTATCCTTTCAACCAGATTAATTGCCTATCAGGAAAGCTGCTTATCTCACCCCCGGGTTCGGTTTATTTCTTGTTGATCAGGAACGCGGTAACCAGATAGTGAACTGGCTGCCTTCCCCCAGAGTACTTTGCAGCTCGATTTCCCCACCGTGAGCATGCAGGATATCTTGAGCGATGCTGAGTCCCAATCCCATCCCTTGTTTGATCTTTCTTCCTTGTTCTCCACGGTAGAAGGGCTCGAAAATTAAATCCTGCTCCTGGGTATTGATCCCCGCTCCTGTATCATTAAACCTGACCCAGACCTGCTGTTCATCCGCACCAGCCGAAATCACAACTGAGCCGCCAATTGGCGTATATTTGACTGCATTGCTGGCAAAGTTTCCAAATACTTGAGCCAAGCGAATTGGATCAGCATTGATCAGAGGAATGTCGAGCGGAATATCCTCCACCCAGCGCAGCTTTTTCTCCTCAGCCGGTTGTCTCCAGGCTAGCAGCACACCTGGCAACCATTCGCCTAATGCTACCTGCTCCTTGTTTAACTCTAGCGTTCCAATAACTTCATCATGTAAATGAGCAAGCTCATCCAGAACGTGCTGCATGCGCTCTGCTTCCTCATCGATGCCCCTGGTTAGTTCAACGAACAGCTGTGGATCCTGGCTCGCTCCCCGCAGTATTGATTGTATCCCTGAACGCATGGCACCTAGGGGACGCCCAAGCTCGTGCACCAGATTGGCGAGCAGATGACGCCGCGCCGATTCTAAATCTCCAAGACGCTCAACGAGTTGGTTTACCGATCTTGAGAGATCTCGGATTTCTTCTGGTCCTTCTTCTGGTAGGATTTCCTTACGCTCCCCTTGTGCAAGACCATAAATAGCATCTGTCACCCGCCTGATCGGATTTCCAATATTCAGACCTAGGATCGAACCCATCACCGTACCAAGGGCAAGGCCAAGGATTAATACCACAGTGATCAAATTCCTCAAGCGCGAAAAGAATTGATAAAGTGATTCACTGAGGTAGCTAACTCGCACCACGCCAATCACTTCTTCCTGGGAAGTAGTTACAGGCGTAAACACATCAACCAGGACATCATTTAATCTTAATAGCGAGTAATTTGTGTTAACAACTTCTTTCCCACCCCTGGCCTCGGTTAATCCCTCGAGTTCTAAACCCTCAACGATTTGCTCGTTGCCAATTTTATCGCTCGAAAATAATAATTTCCCGTCGGCATCCAGAAACATGACCCGAATGGCAGGATCGAGTCCCACCCGGTTGAGCATATTGCTAACGATGACCGGGTTGCCGAACAGCTCGAATTCAGCCCGGCTGATCTCAGCCAGGTAGCGTGCATCCTGAGATATATTATCAGCCACTGAAGGCAGCAGAAACTGCGACTCTAGAACATAAAATAACGCGAATGCAGCCAAGGGGATGATCACCAGAACTGGCAGGATATGGCTCACTATGAGGCGATTTCTTAGCGACCGGATCATCCGATCTCCAGCGGGATAAATTTGTAACCTTTCCCACGCACGGTTAATATTCGTTCAGGCTTGTTTGGATTTCTTTCAATTTTTTCTCTCAGCCAGCGAATATGGACGTAAACCACCTGAGGCTGCCCGATGTACTCCGCTCCCCAAACTCGCACCAGCAGGTCGTCGATAGTAAGCACCTTATTTGGATCAATGACCAGTGTGTGCAGCAGGTCAAACTCACGAGGTGCCAGATCAACTTGCTTGCCAGCAACCTTGACAGTATGAGCGCTGCTATCGATTTCAATATCACCTGCTATCAACAGCGATTGTTCAATAGCCAGTTGCGCGGGACTGGCAGCTCGCCTCAATACAGCTTTGATGCGTGCCAGGAGCACGTCCACATCAAATGGCTTGGTGACATAATCATCAGCCCCTAATTCCAAACCCACTACTTCATCCAGCTCACGCCGGCGCGCAGTTAAAAATATGACTGGCAGTCCAAAATCCTGTTTAATTTTCCGAACCGCATCCAATCCATCCATCCCTGGTAATCCAATATCGAGTATAACCAGGTCAAATGCTGCCCCTCGCAACACATCGATGGCATCTTCTGCATTAGCAGCGCTTTTCACCTCATAATCTGCTTGCTCGAGGTTAAAGGCAAGACTGCGCCGCAGAAGCTGATCATCGTCAACGATTAATATTCTCTTCGCCATTATTATCTTCTTGGGATTGTAACGCAAAAGGATGGGTACAGAACCTTAAGAAAGCGAGAGAATTTTCATCACTGATGGCGAATCATTAGGAATTTGCTGATCCAATTGATATCAACTACATCGCCCCCTATCCGAACAACACATAGAACTAGAGCATTTCCACTGGCATGAACATGGTGAGATTATTCAGGTTTATCCAATCTGAGTCGGGATCAATTCAATCACTCCTGGTGTTCATCTTCAGGTGGTAGATTACTTAGCGAAGAGGCATAAGAGACTTTCTGTTTGCGGATATTCCACAAAGAGAGAATCATCTTCTCGATCTTTTCTCTACCTTGAACTGAGGACGAGACTGGAGGGTTAATTATCGTGTCCACGATGAAAACTGGTCGGTTGTGGATCTTTTCCAAAGATCGATAGATCTGTTCGCCGAACACTCCCATCAGGATTAACTGCAACCCAATAATGAAGAGGGTTACCCCAACCATCATCCACCAATCAGGGATAAAGGTCTGGTAAAAATCACTGGCGATAATAAGGCCAGCGGTGGTCAGCACACCAAATGCAGCTGCAACAAAACCAATCGACAAGCTGGTGCGGAATGATTTTGGAGAATAAATACCCTCGGAGTATTCAAGAGATATGCTTTGATGCTGAAATACTAATTGCTTTCCATCATCCTGCAGGGATTGCAGATCATACTCAACAAGATGGGAATCGATACCTGTCCAAGCCAGGATTTCAATGATATCGCTGAAGGGATCAGAAATTTGGGAAAGAATGTAGATCACCTCCTTATCAACCAGCAAGCTGCTGATATCCTGGAAATATATCCGGTTTGGAAAGATTCTTCTCCTCAATAATGGGTCGCTAATTGCAATGCCTCTCGAATTTCTTGAACGCGAGTCCGGATTTTTCCATTTTCCCAAAACGATTTTCGCTCCTGATTCCCAGTGAGGGATCAGCTCACCGAACACTTTTGATGGATCCAGGTTTCTACCCGAGAAGAACCCCGCGCAATCTCCAGAAGCATAGGCAATTCCAGCCAAGAAGGCAGCCGTCGTGCCGAAATCACGCGTTAACACGATCAGCCTGTAACGCTTATCTGTTTTAGCACACTCCTTCAGCCTGGTTATTGATTCTTGGTGCGAGCCATCATCCACAAAAATAAACTCAAAATCAGAATCGTGGACATCCGCAGCCAATTTCTCAAGCTGTTTGCACTGCAGCACCAGCCTGTTTACCCTTGAAGCTACTGGAACAACGATCGATATCAACCCCATCACCCATCTCCGCCCCGAAGATTTTCTATTATGTCAATCCATTCCCGATTTTTATACTCTCAGGTATAACTCGTTATTTTCTCTCAGCTGATTTAATTAGCAGCACGATCGATCTCTGCCAGACTCTGTTTTACCGACCCGCAAATATGTTCGATTTCCCAAGGGTTTAGCTCAGGATAACAGGGCAGAGATAATACCTCAGCACATGCTTTATCAGTTTCTGGTAGAGCCTCGTGTTGTTTCTCTCCCTGCCCTTGTGGAGTGTAAACGTAGTCCGCTGCGGGATAATGTACTGTACTTCCAATACCTTTGTGTAAGAGACTTTTTTGCAGTAAGTCCCGATGCTCAGTCCGGATGACATAATGCTGAAAAACCGAACCGTTGACCTGGTTGGGGCATTTAAGATCGGCAGCCAAATCATCAAAACAGATTGCATAGGTCTGAGCGATCATCCGCCGGCTTAAATTCCATTCTTCAAGCAGCGGCAGCTTCACCCTCAGAATTGCAGCTTGAATTTCATCCATAAACCTTGATTTACTCCAGGCAAGGTGAGAATCCCTGGAAAAATTATCCCCATTTTGGCGTATCCGGAGGGCATTTTCCGCAGTCATGGGATCCTGAGTGATGATCCCCCCGGCCTCACCCAACGCACCCAAATTTTTTGCTGGAGCAAAACAAAAACATCCTGCATTTCCCCAAGTTCCAACTGGCTGACCGTTCACACGGGCACCATTGGCCTGGAAACAATCCTCTACCAGAAGCAAATTATGACTATCAGCGATAGCTGCAATGGATTCAATATCCGCCACCCTGCCATAGAGGTGGGTGACAATGACAGCTTTGGTTTTTGGCGTAATCGCATTAACCAATCCTTCGGGTGACATGGTTAATGTGTGGGCGTCAATTTCAGCAAATTTGGGGCTGGCACCGGTCGCTAGAATAGCAGCAGTGCTGTGCATGCCTGCATTCGCAACAGTCACCACATCATCTCCAGATTGTATGCCAAGTGCCGCGAGGCTGATCTCAAGCGCCTGCATACCGCTGGATACGGAGATGCAATTGGCTATCCCATAATATTCAGCGAATTCACTTTCAAATCCTTCAGCCTCTGCGCCGGAAGCATAAATGCCGCTGGTGAGAACCCGGTCGATCGCCATCTTGATTTCATACCTGTATTTCGAATATTGGCGCGTCAAATCGATAAATGGAATATCAACGAATTCACCCTGTTTTGAATCAATGCCTTCCATATCTCTAGTCACCCGATTATCTTTAGGTATATTTTCAATTTCCATGAATAAAGGCTCTCACATTGAGACCGGTAGGAATTGAGGTACTTATTGCCAATTTTCCATTCGGTTCCTGTTCGATCTGCTGCGCTTTACCCATAATTTTACTGGTTGGAAGCTCAGATGCTGATCTATTGATAAACTGAGCCATGAAATTAGAAGCATGACTCCCAGGAATCCAGTTGCCGAAAATAAAAGATATACGCTGATCAAATTGCCTCTCCAGAAATCATTTTTTCAGTAAGTCCTAGGTTACCGCATCGATAACTTCTCTAGATGGCTAATCCAGGATATTGCGATCACGAATTAGTCCTTAAGTACTAACCATTTACTAACCATTCACCATAATTAACGCCCATATTTATCTTCTGTTACACGTCTTTATTACTATTTTGTTACCATTTTCGGTGTTCAGCACACAAGCCGTAAGTAATACCCAGTTTTTCAACCAGCAGGTGGTCCCAATTTACTGCTATGCGCAAGGCGTGGTTTCTTATTCAAACCCACCCATTCCATCGATCCCCCCATTCTCTAAGAAATTTTGACAGCAACGATAACCTGAATTAAAATAGTTGCGCACCTTATCCCAATCCATTTTGGAGATAAATATGAAAAGCTATCGCGAAGAATTATGGTTCAATATCCCCGATCGGCGTGCCTTGATCAACATCACTCCCCAGGTTGAATCAGGATTGCGCAAAAGTGGCATTGCAGAGGGCTTGGCATTGGTGAATGCCATGCATATCACAGCTTCTGTATTTATCAATGACGATGAAAGCGGTCTGCACCAGGATTACGAGCAGTGGTTGGAGGGATTAGCACCCCATGAACCAATCTCCCGCTACCTCCATAATCGCACGGGAGAGGACAATGGGGATGCACACTTGAAACGCCAGATCATGGGGCGCGAGGTAGTCGTCGCAGTGACAAATGGAAGATTAGATTTCGGTCCCTGGGAGCAAATCTTCTATGGTGAGTTCGATGGTGGGCGCAGAAAACGGGTCTTGCTGAAAATCATTGGTGAATGACAGCCAGTTTGAAAAGAATCGCACCCAAGTTGATATAATATATACTGGATGATAGGAATGAATTCCTATCCTGAATTATTCTGAGTTGGAACAGCAAAAATCTAGAATGTTGTTCCTGGGCAGCATCCACTAATTGACAAATTATCCAAGGGAGATCAACAAATGGCAATGACACCAGAAGATCGTATGGCAGAACTTTCACAGCGCTTCAGCAAGTTAGAACCCGAATTGAAAGATTCGCCAGAAAAGCAGGCCCTTTCTATCCTGCATGCCATGATCCAGGAAGTAAGGCGAGACCTGCTCAACAGCTCAGCGGGCACACCACAAGATCACAGTCGATCTTTCGAGAAAGTCGCCAATTTATACAAATCTGCCCCGGGGATGGAAGGTCTTGCAGAGAATTCAGGATTACCGGTAGGCACTCAGGCACCTGATTTCACCTTGCAGGATGCCAACGCAAATTCCGTTACTCTCTCGAATTTGCGCGGTAAGAACATTGTTTTAGTTTTTTACCCACTCGATTGGAGCCCAGCCTGCAGCGATCAGCTCAGCCTGTACCAGAGCGAACTCCCAGAATTTGATAAGCAAGATGCGGTGGTGATTGGAGTTTCGGTCGATAGTCTTTACAGTCATGGCGCTTGGGCCGCGGTGCGCGACATCACCTTCCCCCTGCTGGCGGATTTTCACCCGCACGGAGAAGTATCCAGACTATATCAGGTGATGCGTAAATCGAATGGTTTTTCAGAGCGCGCACTCTACATTATCGATCGCCAGGGCATCATCCGCTACAGCCACGTTTCCCCAATGATCCATCACATTCCTGATATCTATGAGCTCTTCGAGCAATTAGAGAGCATCAATAAACCTTGATCCTTGTAAAGAAATTTATCTGAGAGCTGACAATGAATAATGATTCTGAGGGAATACTCCCCGCTGGAGATTCCGAGAACAAAGTTGTGGTATATGGAACGCGGTGGTGTGCTGCCACGCAGTATGTGCGCCGTTATCTAGATCGTAAAGATGTCAGCCATTCCTTCCGGGACATCGATCGTGATCAGGAAGCTGCGGACCAGGTACGGTGGTGGACAGGCGGCTTCTTGAGCCACCCAACCGTCAAGATCGGCAGTGATATCCTCGTTGAACCCTTATCCAACGAGATCCAATTGGCGCTTGAGAAGAATAATTTGGTCTGATTTTCTGATTTAGAGTAAAAATCATCAGGCAGGGTTTTTATCAGCGCAAATTGCTAATACATCGCTCAGCCTTTCCTATCCCCCCAATCTTCAACGATCACTTCGTAATTATGCTCGGTGGTAAAATTTCTCCTACACTTCAACCGCATGAATTCAATCATTAATGCATCGCTTCCTTGGAATTTCTCAGGAAGGATCAATTTTTGGAGGTTCGATATTTATGAAGGCAATCTTAGATAAACTCGGTATCCAAGCAGTAAACCCAGGTGCCTGTACAGGACCCGGATCATGGATCGAAGATCCAAATGGCAAACCGCTGACTTCATATAACCCAACGACGGGTAAACCGCTGGCAGATGTAATCCAGGCAACAGCAGCTACCAGCGAGAGAGTAATCGCCAGCGCGCAAAACGCTTTCCAAACCTGGCGAGGGGTTCCAGCTCCCAAGCGGGGAGAGGTGGTGCGAGACCTAGGAAATGCTCTTCGGGAAGTCAAGGAACCTTTGGGAGAATTGGTTTCCTTGGAAATGGGTAAAATCCGTCCCGAGGGCATTGGTGAGGTCCAGGAGATGATCGATATCTGCGATTTTGCAGTTGGCCTATCGCGCCAGCT
>JALHTN010000094.1 GCA_022865865.1 Anaerolineales bacterium | reverse complement strand
TCGAATTGAAATAAATTAATCGCACTCTCATTCTTTTTTGGGCATTATCTCAGGTTACGTTAATCTAGTTGTGACAGAATTAAGGGTCGAGAGGAGATCGTTATCAACCTTGAGTGAGGTATTCTATGACAGATCAAGATTTAGAAGGTTCCGTTTCCACCCAGTCCGGCTCAGGAGGGCGAACCAAATTTATCATTGGTGGGCTTCTGATTGTCGCGGCAGTGGTTTATTTAATTGTTACTTCGACGCAAGCCAGCGCGCAGTATTTTCTTACCGTTGACGAGTTAGCTGCACGCGCGGGCAGCGACATTGGGCGCGAGATACGCATATCTGGTGCGGTGATCGGCGATTCGGTGATCTACGAACCAGAAACTTTGACCCTGGAATTCACTGTGGCCCATGTCCCGGGTGACAACAGCGAGATCGAAGCGCAGGGCGGATTGGGGAAGGTGCTCTATGATGCGGTCAACGATCCAGGTCGCACTCACCTCCAGGTGGTATATATCGGACCCAAACCCGATCTTCTGCGTCACGAAGCACAGGCCATCATGACCGGTCAATTGGGGGATGACGGGGTTTTCTATGCGGATGAATTATTGCTCAAGTGCCCCACCAAGTACGAAGAGGCAGTACCTGAGCAGAGTGAAGGTTAGGGTGTCTAGCTAATATTATTCAAGATCTTACTATGCGTGAAACGTGGATCACTCAACGTTTCACGCATTGCATGTAACGTAGTTGGAGAACTATATGGTCGCTAATCTAGGTTATGGTGCACTAATCATCACATTTCTGGTCTCTCTTTACGGCATCGGCGCGGCATACTACGGTGCCCGAAAGAATAAACATGCCTGGGTTGCCAGCGCGCGCAACGCGACCCTGCTGACCTTCCCCTTAATTACAATTGCAGCTTTAAGCATTGTTTATCTATTGGTCACTAACGACTATCAAGTCGATTATGTGGCCAGTGTGACCAGCAACAGTATGCCGGTCTATTTAAAGGTGACCGCATTGTGGGGTGGCCAGCCGGGATCGCTGATTTTCTGGTCCTGGTTGATGGCAGCTTTTGCTTCGGCAGTCACACTGCGCAAGTGGGATCGTGACCAGGAATTTTTGCCGTGGGTGATCATTGTGACCCTGGTGACATTGGGCTTTTTCCTTGCATTGAGCATCTTCATTGAAAACCCATTTGTGCGCTTGTGGCAGACCGCCTCCGGGCAGATTGCATCCACTATGCTGCAGCCCGCAGGTTCTATTCCTTTTGTACCTGCAGATGGGAGCGGCTTGAATCCTCTGCTGCGCCATCCAGGCATGATCATTCATCCCCCCATGCTGTACCTGGGATTTGTCTCATTCGTAATCCCGTATGCATTCGCCATTGCGGCTCTGGTAACCGGACGAACAGATGATCGCTGGATCCGCATCACGCGGCGCTGGACCTTGGTAGCCTGGCTGTTTTTATCCCTGGGATTACTCCTGGGTGGACGCTGGGCATATGATGTGTTGGGTTGGGGCGGTTATTGGGGTTGGGATCCGGTAGAGATCGCAGCCTTTATGCCCTGGCTGACCGGCACCGCCTTCCTGCATTCGGTGATGATCCAGGAAAAGCGGGGTATGATGAAGCATTGGAACATGATCCTGATCATCCTGACCTTCGAATTGGTGATCTTCGGCACATTCTTGACCCGCTCGGGAGTGCTCTCCTCGGTACATGCTTTTGCCCAGAGCGCAATTGGTCCGGTTTTCTTCGCCTTCATGGGATTGACTTTTATCGTGTCCTTATCCCTGCTGCTGAAGCGCTGGAACGATCTGAAAGCCAATAACCAGATGAATTCGCTGCTCTCACGAGAGGCATTATTCCTATTAAATAACTTACTTTTTATGGGTATCCTGGTGGTTTGCTTCTGGGGTGTGATCTTCCCACTGATCTCTGAGATATTCACCGGACAGAAAGTCACCGTAGGTCCACCTTTTTACGAGCGGGCGACTGCGCCGTTATTCGCCGGTTTACTGCTGTTGATGGGGGTTGCACCCCTGGCAGCCTGGCGCTACTCCTCGGCCAAGACCCTCGGACGGGCGATTTGGAAGCCGTTCATCGCCTCGCTGGTAGTGGTAGCAATCGCCCTATTTAGCGGCATCCGAAATTGGGCCGCGCTGCTGGGATTCTGGCTGAGCGCTTTTGTGGCCGCGGTTACGCTTTACGAGTTCTGGCGAGGTGCTATGGCACGCCGGCGCAAATCGGGTGAGAGCTTTCCAGTTGCCCTGTGGCGCCTGGCAGGACGCAATCGGCGCCGGTATGGCGGTTATATCATCCATCTGGGTGTGGTGCTGATGGCGATCGGCATTATCGGGATCGAAGTTTTTCAGACCGAGACCCAGGGGACCATTTCCCGTGGGGAGCAGATCTCGCTGGGCGATTACACGGTAACTTTTAATTCCTTAGCGGTATTTGATACCGCGGATGGCCGCAATGTGGCTCGGGCGGTGATGAGCGTGGATCGAAATGGTAATTTCGTTGGGGAGCTCTACCCAAGACGAGATTATTACTATGAATCCCAGCAGCCGATGACCATCCCGGGAGTAAGAAGCACCTGGGAGGACGATTTCTATATTTTGCTGGTTGACTGGCAGCCGATCTCTTCGGCTGGGGCTACATTTAAGATTTATCACAACCCGCTGGTGAATTGGCTGTGGATAGGTGGTTTTGTATTTATTATCGGCACCCTGGTGGCAGCCTGGCCTGACAAGGACCCCGAAAAGCATAAGGTTTCAGCTCGCAGCGCGAGCTATGCAACTGTAAAGGCATGATGTCTACTTCTCGTTCACTACTCGTCCCTTCCTTAATTCTGATGCTCATTGTTGCTGGCTTGGTGGCATCATTTCTGGTAGTTGGTGAAGTGCAGGCGCAGGAACAGCCACCCACAGGTCCTTCTGATGATGAAGTCAATGCGATTGCTAAAGGGCTTTACTGCCCGGTGTGTGAGAATATCCCCCTGGATGTCTGTCCCACCCAGGCCTGTGCCCAGTGGCGTGAATTAATTCGCGAGAAGCTGGTTGCAGGTTGGACGGAAGATGAGATCAAGAATTACTTCGTGGCCCAATATGGTGATCGGGTCCTGGCTGCTCCTCCCGCCAGTGGTTTGAACTGGCTGGTTTATATCATTCCTCCCCTGGCAATCCTCGGTGGAATCTATATCCTATACCGCGCCCTGCGTGCCTGGAGACAGCCCCCGGCAGGAGATGTGGAAGAAACCCAACCGGAACAGAAACTCGATGATGATTATGTGGCTAGAATCGAGGATGAATTACGCAAACGGTAGCGATTATCCTTTCAGGTGTAAGGCAATTGGAGTTATTTAATGTCAGACATGCAAGCAAACCTTCCAGACCCTGAGAGCCAAGAATCTCCAGATGAACCCAAGAAAGGAGTGGAGATCTTTGGCAGGAGGATTTCGCTTGGAGCATTAGCAGCCTGGATAGGCATTTTTGCCTTATTAGCACTGCTGGCTATCGGGCTGCTGCGCAACCAGGAGGGTCCGGTTACGGTTGGTGAAACAGCACCCAATTTCACGCTGACCACCTTTGAAGGGCAGCAAATCCGCCTTGACGAGCTCAAAGGAAAAGTTGTGGTGTTAAATTTCTGGGCTTCCTGGTGCAAACCCTGTGAGGAAGAGGCAGCTGAATTGGAGGCTGCCTGGCGGATTTACCAACCGCGCGGTGATGTGGTGTTCCTGGGTGTCGATTATATCGATACTGAAACGGAGGCACTGGGTTATCTGGAAAAATTCAGCGTGACCTATCCCAATGGTCCTGACTTGCGGACGAAGATATCCCAAGCGTTCCGCATACGCGGCGTACCGGAAACCTATATTATCGGTAAAGATGGAAAGCTGGCAGCTTTTAAGATCTCTCCTTTTATTTCCCTGGCAGAAATCCAAAGCATGATTGACCCTCTGCTGGAATCATAATAAATATCTTTAACTTTGTGTCCGCTGAATACCGGGCACGGAAAAGAATCTATCAATATGGAAATTGGCTCATTTTTTCTCCTGCTCGCGCTGCTGATCCCTGTGGCATTATTCATCGCACGCCCATTGCTGGACAAAGAGGCAGCTGCGGTCACCCCAGAGGAAGACCTGCAGGAGCATGAACTATCCGCTTTCCTGGCGGAACGCGATCGCATCCTGGTCGCGCTCGAAGAACTGGATTTCGATAATGCTTTGGGGAAGATCCCGGAGGGGGATTACCAGCCCCAGCGGGAGCGGCTGCTGTTACAGGGATCAGAGGTCCTGCGAAAGATCGATGCAATCGATGCAGACACAACTGAGCCAGACATGGAGCAGCGTATAGAGGACGCTATCGCTGATCGGCGAATGGCAACTGCCCAAGTTAGCCAGCACCCGCAGGCAATGGTGACGGATGCAGACGATGAAGTCGAACTGCAATTGGCTGCCCGGCGACGGACCAGGGAAGGTAAGTCGGCCGGATTTTGTCCGCAATGCGGTCGCCCGGTCCAGGAATCTGACCAGTTTTGTCCCAAGTGTGGGCATGCCCTCGCTTAAACCATCAAAAAAATTAACGAGAAAGTGCAGCACATGGATCTAAATTTTATTGTGAACCCTAAGAGCCGCAATCATTCAAGCAGAACCTTCGGTCTGGCAATTCTCGCTTTACTGTTACTGTCCGCATGCTCCTTTTCTCTGGCAGAAGATATCACGCCTCCCCCGGGAGCTGAAGTGCCTTTTGAAGAGCCAACCCAGCCCCCGTTGAGCGGTCCGCTTTACCCGCTGGTTCGACCTGACCCGGCCGCGGCCATTGCGACTTTTGCGGATAAATGTGCTCCTTGCCATGGTGTGACAGGCCTGGGAGATGGAGCAATGGCTGGACAGCTGCCGGTACCTGCTCCTGCATTGGGAACTAATCAAGTATCTCGCAGCGCTTCCCCCAGCGAATGGTATACGATTGTCACGCAAGGTAATCTGGAACGCCGTATGCCGCCCTTCAACAGCTTAAGCGACCGGCAGCGCTGGGATGTGGTTGCATACCTGTATTCATTGAGCACCAATGCGCAGATCATCGCGGCAGGGGAAGAACTGTACCAGGCTAACTGTGCTGCCTGCCATGGAGCTATCGGGAATGGGAAAGGACCTGAAGCCGGAGGGCTTTCAGTGCCCCCGACCAGCTTCATCGACCTGGAAATGATGGCCGGAATCTCTGATGAACAGCTTTTCCAGGCGATCAGTGAGGGTATGGGTTCGGACATGCCGGCTTATGCAGAACAGCTATCCACCCAGGAGATTTGGGCGGTGAGTGATTACCTCAGGTCATTGACCTTCGCTTCCCAGGTGGCGACCAGCGATACAGCTGAAACCCCCATTCCTGCGGCTACTGAAAGCGGCGAGATTGAAGTGGCTTCTCCCACTCCGGAAAGCGTTTCAGGATTTGGCCGCGTGGAGGGACAGGTGGTGAGCGCCTCGGGAGGGAAACTCCCTGCTGATTTGAACGTCACCCTGCACGGTTTTGATCAAATGCAGCAAGCTTATACTGCAGAAACCCCCGTTGACCAAGATGGTGCTTATCTTTTTGAAGAAGTCCCCATGCCGGAAGGGCGTGCATTTTTAACCAGCATTGAGGTAGAGGGTGTGGCTTCTAGTTCCGATATCGCCGTGGTAGACGCGGAAACCACCAGTTTGGTCCTGATTATCCCCTATTATGAAACCACAAGCGATCCATCCCTGCTGACGGTCGACCGGCTGCACCTGCTTTTTGAATATGTCGAACCGGAAACGCTGCGGGTGGTCGAAATGTACATCATCTCCAACCCGGATGAACGCATCGTCGTGGCAGCAGAGGAAGGGCAGCCCGTATTGAGCTATGCTCTTCCGCAAGGAGCTACCAATCTTCAATTCCAGGATGGTACTGTGGGAGAGCGCTATATCGAGCTGGCGGGTGGTTTTGGAGATTTTTCAGCCGTCAGGCCAGGCGCGGCCCAGCACCAGGTGATTTACTCATATGATCTGCCATACAAAAGCGGTCTGGATTTCCGTCATGCGGTAGATTTACCGGTCAATGCCCTGGTGGTCATGATCCCCGAGGATGGGATCAGGTTTCAAGGTGAGCAGCTCGATGACCTGGGAACTCGCGATGTGCAGGGTATTCCTTACCATATGTATTCCAGCGACGCACTGGAGGCTGGCACTGATTTGGCGATCGATATTTCTGGACAACCTGCGGCAGGCGGGCCAATGCTGTCGCTCGGTTCCAACTCCGATCTGACGATCGGATTGCTGGCTTTTGGGGTGGCTCTGATCCTGGCCGGCGGCTGGCTTTACCTGCGCTCACGCAATGGCAAAGCAGATCAAGCTGAACAGGATCACGAGGAAGAATCTTTGGCCCAGGATGGTGGAGAGGATGTAGATACGTTGCTGGATGCCATCCTGGCGCTTGACGACCGGTACAAAGCCGGTGAACTGCCCAAGGATGCTTATCTCAAACGCCGGGAAGAATTAAAAGCAAGTATCGAAAATGTACTTAAAGAAGATGAAGCGTGATATCGGTCTGGCTTATTCCACCAAATTCAATGTCTCCCAGTTTTTCAGGTCATCAAGGTCAAAACAGCCATGATTAAAGTACGTAAATTAATCAAGCGCTTCGGCTTGAAGACCGTTTTGCGCGGCCTGGATTTCGAGGTTGAGCAAGGGGAATTCGTGGCCTTGCTAGGCCCGAATGGGGCTGGTAAGACGACTTTTTTACGGATCCTGGCCTCCTTATCACGACCGTCGATGGGGGGAGTGAACATTGCCGGATACCGTTTGCCTGACCAGGCAGCCGCGGTTCGCCGGCGGCTGGGCGTGGTATCACACCAACCGCTCTTATATGGGGACCTGACCGCCGAGGAAAACCTGCGCTTCTACGGGCGGATGTATGGCGTCCGCAACCTGCAAGAACGGGTGATGGAGGTATTGGAGCTGGTGGGGCTGACCACCCGCCGGCGGGATTTGGTGCGCACCTTCTCGCGCGGCATGCAGCAGCGACTGGCAATTGGACGGGCCGTGCTGCATGATCCGGATGTGGTGCTGTTTGACGAACCTCACACCGGATTGGACCAGGATGCGAGTGCGATGCTGGACACGGTGCTGCAGGAAGTGGCGGCCCGCGGGCGCACAGTTGTGATGACCTCGCATGATCTGGCACGCACGGCAGATTTAGCCTCGCGCTTCGATGTGATCTCGCGGGGTGTGATCAGCGCCTCTGTGCAGCGTGACGAGATCGATCCGAACGACCTGCTGGCATTTTATCGACAGGCACTAAAAGAATCATGACTATCGAACGGCGATCATCTGATCTCCCCGGTGAAAACACCACCAGTAAAGCGGCAGGTTTCATGCGTGCCATAGGTGCTGTGGTTTGGAAAGACCTGTCTGCAGAACTGCGTAGCCGGGAATTAATCTCTGCGATGCTGGTGTTTGCTCTCCTGGTGATCCTGATCTTTAATTTCGCGCTGGATTTGAATCCCGCCCAGCGAAGAGAGCCCACGATCACGGCGGGGGTGTTGTGGGTGATATTTGTCTTTGCCGGAACCTTAGGTCTCAACCGGTCAATGGCGGTTGAAAAAGACCGCGGCTGTTTGGATGGTTTGCTGCTGGCACCCGTTGACCGCAGCGCGATCTACTTTGGCAAGGTGTTAGGCAACCTGGTGTTTATGCTGATGGTGGAGATGATCGTCCTGCCGATTTACAGCTTGCTGTACAATGTCAATTTATTTAACCCTGGGCTGATGCTGGTGATCTTGTTAGGATCGATCGGCTATGTTGCGGTGGGAACCCTGCTGGCTGCCATGGCGGTGCAGGCCCGGACGCGCGATATCCTGCTGCCGATTTTGCTCTTCCCGGTGGTGCTGCCGGTGATCTTGGCGGCGGTCAAAGCCAGCACCGGTTTCCTCGATGGGAGCGAGATGGACCTGATCCGTCCCTGGCTCAACCTGCTGATCGTCTACGATATAATATTCTCTGCAGTAGCTTTTATGGTCTTTGATTATGTTGTTGAAGAATAGCTTGTTCCCTGGTGCTCTTCTGAAATTTATTATTAATTGGAGTTGAAATATGGAATCAAAACCGCGATTACTCACGATTTTAGATATCGCCACTGTAGTCCTACTGCTCATTGCGACCTACATGGTTTTCTTTTACGCCCCTCAAGAAGCCGTAATGGGTGATGTGCAGCGAGTCTTTTACTTCCATGTAGCAGCTGGATGGGTGGGGATGCTCAGCTTCATGGGAGCTGCCATTGCCGGCATCGTCTATTTGATTAAAAAAGATCGCAAATGGGACATTGTTGGTTTGGCAGCTGTCGAAATCGGAATCGTTTTCCTTTTTATTAATGTCGTAACAGGTTCAATCTGGGCGCGCCCGATCTGGAACACCTGGTGGACCTGGGATCCCCGGCTGACGACAGCCACAGTCATGCTGCTGATTTACCTGGCTTACCTGATGCTGCGCCAGGGGATTGAAGATCCGGACCGCAGGGCACGCTTCGGCGCGGTTTATGCCATCATTGGCTCCTTAAGCGTGCCGTTGACCTACTTCTCCGCCAGGATATTCCGCACCATCCATCCAATTGTGATTGGCAGCGGCGACCCGAACGCCAGCGGATCCTTCGATATGACCCCGTTGATGACCCGGACCTTTATGTTTAGTTTGTTGACATTCACGTTCATATTTTTTGATCTGTTCTGGCACCGCATCCGTCTTGGAAGAAAAGCTGACCAAGTTGAACAACTACGTTTGAAAACCATGGAATAAAAGGAAAATGTGATGTTATTTTCATTATTAGTACAAGAAGGTCCTGCCAACACAACCAATTACATGATCGCGGGTTATGCGGTTATCTTTGGGTTCATGTTGATTTATTTGATCAGCTTGTTAGTCCGGCAGCGGAACTTGCAGAAAGATCTGGAAGTTTTGGAAGAGATTCAAGGCGATCAAGAATGAATGCGGAGCAGCAATTACCGCAAATTAGTAGTGAAGTGATCACCGCATGCGGTTCCCAGGAAAAGTTCTCGAATAATACCCCGCGGGTGCTTCACGAGGGAGAGTGGGTATTCTTCTGCATCCCTGCCTGCCAGCAGGAATTCATTCAAGATCCTGGGAATTCATCATGCGTGGTTGATCATTCAAATAGCGAGGTAAATTAGCGTTCGAAAACCAGCTATCTGCGCGAAGATTTTCAAGCCTGCGGAACCGGTCAGTTCCGCAGGCTTTTTTTGTGGTGTCTCTGGTCTGGAGGAGGAAAATAAGCAAAATGGCGACGAAAAAATCTTCATAATTTCTACACAACTTGCTAACAGCTTGTTTATATTGATCTCTTATACTGACCAGCGTAGGACTCAGCGTATGATCGCTCGAATTACGCAATTGTGTACTTGTAGAATACCTCAGGAGCAAGCATATGAAAACTGTCAGTGTAAATCGGGATGATTCGAACACCCCTGGTTGGAGAGCTATCCTGCGTAATAAGTACCTGTGGATATCCGTGGGAGTGATACTGTTTATTGTGGTGGGCGGCTATTACGCATACGATTATTTTTCAGCGGATAGCGTAGAAGTGAGCGAAACCTCCCAAATCCAAACTTCTGTGGCGCGCAGCGGAGACCTGACCGTCTTCGCAAGCGGTGCTGGACAGGTGGTCCCAACAACTGAGGTGAATTTGGGATTTGACGAAGCTGGGACGCTCGCCGAACGGCTGGTAAAGGTAGGCGATCAGGTCCAGGCTGGTGAGGTGATCGCGCGCCTGGAAACGAACCAATCCGAAGACGAAATCGCCTTAGCCCTGGCTGAGGCTGAACTGAACGTGCTTATCGCGCAGCAAGCCCTGGATGATATCTACGACTCTGTGCAGATCGATACGGCACAGGCTCTGCTGGATGTAGAGACAGCACAACAAACGCTCGAGGATTTGCTGAATGGCGATCTGCGTCTAGCCCAGGCAGTGCAAGCTGTCGCGGAGGCTCAAGAAGCGGTTAGTCAAGCCCAGAGGACTTATAACGGCATGCGCTCTACTGCTTCCAGCAGCACAATCGATGCAGCTTATGCGGAGCTGGTCTTAGCAGAAAAGAAACTCAAAGATCAGGAAGCCAAATTCGATGATTATGTCAATAAACCAGATGAAGATCTGGGCAAGGCCAATGCCCAATTGAAACTCTCAGCCGCACAGGCGGTTTATGATAACGCCTTACGCTACTATAACGCCGTCACCGGAACAGGAAGTGAGTTAGATTTGGATCTAAGTGCGGCTGATCTGGCTGCTGCCCAGGCGAAGTTGGCCGAAGCAGAGCGTGATTATGAGCGCATTAAAGATGGGGCTACGCCAGGTGAAATTTCTCTGGCGGAAGCAAACCTGGCACTCGCAGAAGCGAGATATGAAACTTTGAAAGCCGGTGTCGATCCAACAGAGGTTGCCTTAGCCGAGGCGAACCTGGCCAATACACACGCCAAACTAGCCATAGCCAGGGAAGATCAGGCGGTGGTTGATTTGTTGGCTCCACTAGACGGCACGATTATGTCGATCAGTGCAAGCGTTGGTGAAGCGGTGGGCACGAATGCCATTATCGTCATGGCCGATCTCAAGCAGCCTGTTCTGGAAGTTTACCTGGACGAAGCTGATTTGGATAAGGTGGCGGTTGGTTTCGAAGTCGAGGTCGTATTTGACTCATTACCCGATGACATGTTTACCGGGCATGTGACCGAAGTCAGCCCCAGCTTGCAGACGGTATCGAATGTTGATGCAGTCCTGGCATGGGTGCAGTTGGATGCCGAATCTTTCTCCAAACCGCAATCACTGCCAGTCGGTTCAAATGCCTCAGTGGACGTGATTGGTGGAAGAACGCAGAACACTGTTCTGGTACCGGTCGAAGCTGTGCGCGAAATTGGCCCCGATGAGTATGCGGTCTTTGTAATGGAAGATGGAGAACCCAGGCTGCGTATCGTGACAGTTGGTTTGATGGACTATACCTCAGCCGAGATCCTTACTGGACTATCTGCCGGTGAAATTGTCACTACCGGAGTAGTTGAGACGAATTGATCGGGAATAGAGGAGCGCTAAAGCTGTGAAGCGAAACAGGATCGCCTGGATAGGATTGGCATTGTTCGTAATCATTGCGGGAGGATTTCTCTACCTGACTCTTTCTGCTGCCTCTGGTGATTCCAACCAGGGACAGCTGGCTGGTGAAGACGAGATCCAGGGAGCAGTTGCCCGCACTGGCGACCTTATCTTATCCGTTAGCGGCTCTGGCGAGTTGGTATCCGTCTCAGAAGCCGGGCTCAGCTTTCAAGAACAAGGTGAACTGGTGGAGTTGAATGTGCATGTTGGCGATCAAGTCCAGACAGGAGATGTCTTAGCCAGATTGCAAATCGATCAGACGGCAGCTGAGCTGGCAGCAAACCTCACCAGTGCCGAGTTAGAGGTCCTGCGCGCCCAACAAAATCTTGACCAATTATATGAAAACGCAGAATTCGCCGCAGCGCAGGCATTGGTGGCGCTTGAAGGTGCACAGCTGGCAGTTGAAGAGCTGCTGGATGATGAACTTGAACAAGCGCTTGCTCAACAAGCGCTGCACTTGGCTGAAGAGGCAGTTCAAGAGGCCGAGATGAACCTGTACATCGTCAACTCATCGCCTTCGCAAGAGGCAATTGACATCGCTTATGCCAGTCTCTTATTCAAAGAAAAGGATCTCAAAGAGATGCAGCTCCGGCTCGCTCAAACCGAGTACCAATTTAAGAGTGCTCCCAATCAAGTAGTTCGAGACAGGTTAAACCAGCAAATATTGAATCTACGAGTCCAACTCGCAAACCAGCAGCTCGAGTATGAAAATGCGCTCTATAAATACAACACGCTGGATGATCCTCCTGAAATGGTTGATTTGACGGTTGGGGAGGCGCAGCTGAGCACAGCTCAAGCACAGCTGGCTGAGGCGCAAAAGAACTGGGAGGAGGTCGAATCAGGTCCGAAGGAAAGCGATCTGGCTGTGGCAGAAGCAAAGCTTGGCGAGGCACAAGCCGAATTGGATAACCTGAAGGATGGACCTGACCCAGATGAAATTGTTCTGGCAGAAGCGCAGCTGGCCAAAGCCGAGGCTAAATTGGCAATGCTTCAAGCCGAGCAGCTGGTCCTGGATCTGGTCGCACCGATGGATGGCACTGTGCTGTCGATCAGTGCGGAGGTTGGAGACCGGATCAACAACCAAACCATTCTCACCCTGGCAGATTTGAGCCAGCCTAGAGTAGAAGTTTTCCTGGATGAGGCTGATTCGGCGGATATCCAGGTAGGCAACCAGGCAGAGATAATTTTTGATGCAATCCCTGAGCTGATTTTTGAGGGTCAAGTCGTTGAGATCGATCCAGGCTTGAGCAGGATCGGCAACACGCAGGGTTTACGAGTTGTGGTTGTCTTGGATCCGCTCCCCAACGAACTTATCAAACTGCATTTAGGACTTAATGCTGCCGCCGATATCATCACCGGAGAGGCGACTAACGCAGTGCTGGTGACGGTAGAGGCGCTGGAGCAGCAGGACGATGGCAGCTATAGCGTGTATGTGATTAATGGTGAGACGATTGAACAACGCCCCGTACAGGTGGGGTTAATGGATGCCACCACAGCTGAGATCGTAGCCGGTCTGCAGTCTCGCGAACAGGTGGCTATCGGAAACCTGAATTTCGATCAGGAGTGATCTGATGGATGATAATGCAATTATTGAGATCGTAGAATTGATGAAGATTTATGGTATGGGAGAGGTGCAGGTACGAGCCTTAGATGAAGTCAGCCTGACCATTCGCAAAGGGGAATTTGTGGCCATTATGGGACCATCCGGGTCTGGAAAAAGTACGCTGATGAACATCCTGGGCTGCCTGGACCGTCCTACCGCGGGACAATATTTCCTGGCTGGAGAGGATGTCAGCGATTTGGACAAAACACAGCTGGCGATCATTCGCAACCAGCGCATCGGTTTCATCTTTCAATCCTACAACTTGCTCCCCCAAACAACAGCGCTCGAGAATGTAATCTTGCCCTTGCTTTACAACCGTAATGGCAAAGAGAGCGATGCAGAACAAGCGAATAAAGCCATGGCAGCCTTAGAGGCAGTCGGTCTTGCCGACCGGATGGAGCACAAGCCGCAAGAATTATCCGGAGGCCAGATGCAGCGGGTAGCCGTTGCCAGGGCTTTGGTCAATGATCCGGTGCTGATCCTGGCGGATGAACCCACCGGAAACCTGGATACCCGATCAGGCGAGGAGATCATGACATTAATGTCGCAACTGCATTCCCAGGGCAGCACGATCGTCATGGTGACTCATGATGATGATATCGCCACTTATGCAGAGCGCATCATCCGCTTGCGGGATGGGCAGATCGAGACAGATGAGCAAAATGGTACCGATTCACCCCGGAGGAATTCAAAGGAAGTGGAACATGCGGGCTAGAAAAATCATTCAAATTGCCTCCAAAGGACTGACCAAAAACAAGCTGCGCTCTCTGCTTACTATGCTGGGCGTGATTATCGGTGTGGCAGCGGTGATCATCATGATCTCGATCAGTTCAGGTACTGAAGCCGCGATTGAGGAGCAGATCACTGGTCTGGGAACCAACCTGGTATTCGTCCAATCCAGCTTCACGAGGGGAGGTTTTGGCGGGGGGGGGGCAGGACAGGGCGGTCCGACTGGTGGTCTGGTGTATGATGATGCCTTCGCCATCGCGGATGAGATCAACGGGGTGACTGCAGTGGTGGTCGAACAAGGCAGCTCTGAGACTGTCAAATACGATAATACCACTCTGGAGAATGTCGCCATCCTGGGCACCACCGCGGATTTCCCCTCTGTTCGGGATATGACCATCGAATCCGGGCGCTACTTCAACCAGACGGATATCGACCGCACCCAGAAGGTGGCCGTGCTGGGATCGACCCTGGCAGAGGAATTATTTGGCGATACACCGCCGGTGGGCCAGCTGGTGACTGTAGGAAACACAAAATTAACTGTGGTGGGGGTCTTCGAAGAGAAAGGCTTGGTAGGTGATACCGATTTTGATTCGCGCATCTACATGCCGATCACGGTCGTTTTTCAAAAATTTACGCCCTCCCAGTTCGCGCGGATCAGAGGTGACAGCGTGCGGGTGATCTATGTTGAAGTAGATGCGCAGGTCCCGCTTGAAGACATTATTCTGCAGACCGAACTGCTGCTGGCGAAAAGGCATGATGTCAGCCTGGAGGAGCCGGATTTCGTCATCCAAACCCAGCAGGATATCATCCAAACCCAGGAAGCGACCACGGCAGCCTTTCGCGACCTACTGACCTGGGTGGCCGCGGTCTCGCTGCTGGTGGGTGGGATCGGCATCATGAACATCATGCTGGTCAGCGTCACCGAACGGACACGAGAGATCGGCATTAGACAGTCAGTGGGCGCCAGCCCGAATGATATCCGCTTCCAATTTCTGACCGAGGCGCTGCTGTTGAGCTTGGTTGGAGGGTTGATCGGCGTTGTGGTCGGGATAGGCGGCGCCTATCTATTTGGAGAAGTGGGCGAGATGAGAACGGTGATCGTGCCCAGCGCGATCCTGCTGGCTTTCAGCTCTGCAGCTGCAGTCGGCATCTTCTTTGGCTTCTACCCGGCCAATAAAGCCTCGCAGCTGGATCCGATCGAGGCCTTACGACATGAATAAAAATTTGCAGGTATTGAATACTTGCAATTAGATTGAGTTGAATTTAGTCCGGAAATTTGATCCCGAAACCGGGAATCAAGACGATATAGGAGATAAATAAATGAAAAACAAATTATTGTTAACAACCTTGGTTTCTTTAATCATCCTGCTGGTGCTGAGCGCCTGTGGGGGCAGTGCAGATGCAACCACCAAGAATGAGGCAAATAATGAGTCATCAGGTGGTGAGAGTACAGGCAGCGAGACCTCTTCAGGATTGGAATCCAGGCCAGGTATCGGTGAGGATTTCCAAGATGCACTGCCGATCTCTGCTCAATTAGGGTTCGGCACCTTGTTGCTTGAAGATAGCGAGAATGCCATCAAACCTGCCCAAGCTGCGGAACTGCTTCCGTTGTGGAAAGCTGCCAGAAGTTTAAACGAAAGCGAGACAGTGGCAGAGGCGGAACTGGAGGCGGTATTCAATCAAATCGAAGATACGATGACCCCAGAACAGATCAACGCTATCGCTGATCTGCAGCTCAGCGGCGAGGAAATGGCCCAGCTGATGGAAGATCTGGAAATAGCGTTTGGATTCGGTCGTGATGGATTTGGAAACCTGACTCCCGAACAGCAGGAGACAGCCCGGGCAGCTCGTGAGAGCGGGGAAGGTTTTCCCGGAGGGGACTTCCCTGGAGGGGGACTCCCTGGTGGTAGAAATCCTGGAGGACAAGGACAGGGTTTTGGTGGTGGAGACCTGACCCCTGAGCAGCAGGCAACCATGGAAGCTCGCCGGACGGAAAGAGGTGGTATTGGCAGCAGGTTTGCACTGGTTTTCGTCGATCCATTGATCGAGCTGCTCGAAGAGCGTGCGGCTGAGTAAACAGGTGTACAATGCACAAAAACAGCGGGTGGGATTCACCCCTGAAATTTGGATGAGGATTCTATGCCAAAAACCATTCTGATTGTAGATGATGAAAAGCGCATCCTTTCTCTCCTGAAAGCATATCTGGAACAGCAGGGATTTGGCGTGGCAACAGCTGCAAATGGTAAAGATGCGCTGTTTGTCGCCCGGCAAGAGAAACCCGATCTGATCATCCTGGATGTGATGATGCCTGAGATGGATGGCTATGAATTTATGAGACAGCATCGCAAGGAGCGTGAAACGCCAATCATCCTGCTGACTGCCAGGGTAGATGAGGATGACAAGGTGATTGGATTGGAGTTAGGCGCGGATGATTATGTCACCAAGCCCTTCAGTCCCCGGGAGCTAACCTCCCGGGTTCGAGCAGTTCTGCGCCGCACCGGCCAGAGCCTGCCCCAGAGCGAAGTCTTCCGCCAGGGTGGAGTGACGCTGGATCGCGACAGCCATCTGGTGACCCTGGATGAAGAGATTGTGGATTTAACGCCATCAGAATTTGACCTGCTGGCAGTGTTGATGTCGGCTCCGGGGCGCACTTTCACACGCCTGGAACTGCTCGATCAAATCCAGGATACAGCTTTTGTTGGTTACGCCCGCACGATCGATGTGCACATCAAGAATCTACGCGCAAAAATAGAGCAGAACCCACGCCAACCGCGCTATATCGAGACGGTCTACGGGGTGGGCTACCGCTTCGCAGCGAGGTAATCGAATGCGCTCTCTTACCGTTAAATTAGTACTGGGATTTACGCTGGTCAGCCTGGTGGGTATCGCGCTGGTGGCGATCATGGCTGCCCAGGTCACTGGAAATCAGTTCAGGGAGTTTTTTGAGAATCAAAATCGCGAGGCTCTGATCACTGACCTGGCAGATTACTATCGCCAGAATGGGAGTTGGCGTGGTCTGGATCAGGTCTCTAAAAGCCCTGCTTTTGCCCAAAAATATGGTTGGGGGTTTGTGGTTGTTGACACTCAAGGGAGGGTAGTTCTGGGCAATCCCAGTCCAGATCAATTATCCAGGATGTTCAATCGTGAGCTGCAGGTAGCTGATGGGATTCCGATCAATGTTGATGGGGAGGTGGTGGGTACTTATTACAATATCGGGGCCAGGTTTGATGGACGCCCGCCATTAAACGCACAAATCACGCGCTTATATAGATCGCTGATCTTTGCCTCGGTAGGGGCGGTGCTGGTTTCTGTTCTACTGGGTGCGCTGTTGGCGAGGTCCTTAACACGCACTTTGAGAGAATTGACGGCAGCTACCCAGAAGGTCGCCAAAGGAGAACTTGAGCAGCGGGTACCCATCCGTTCAAAGGATGAATTGGGAGAGCTGGCAGCCTCATTCAACCAGATGAGCAAGGATTTAACCAAATCCCGCGATCTGCGCCGCCAGATGACGGCCGATATTGCCCATGAACTTCGCACACCGCTCACTGTTGTGCTGGGTCATACAGAAGCGCTCAGCGAAGGCCACCTGCCGCCAGATCCAGAGACATTTGACATCATTTACGACGAGACCAAACGCCTCAACCGGCTGGTGGAAGACCTGCGCACGCTTTCGCTTTCAGATGCCGGGGAGCTGCACCTCAACCGCCAGCAGATATCACCAAACGATCTGCTCGAGCGAGCTGCCTCCGCGCGCAAGCAGGAAGCGCTGGCTAAGGAAATCAAACTGCAGATCGAAACAAGTGGTGATTTACCGGTTTTGGATGTCGATCCAGACCGCATGGCCCAGGTCCTGGTCAATTTGCTGGATAACGCCCTGCGCTATACCCCGCTAGGTGGAACGATCAGCTTATCTGCCAGATCAGTAGCGGAAGGCGTGGCGTTGGTTGTCAAGGATACTGGACCCGGCATCCCGGCCGAGGATGTAGATCATCTTTTCGAGCGTTTTTACCGGGGTGATAAATCCCGGCAGAGAGAAGAAGGGGGTTCGGGGTTGGGTCTCGCCATCGCCAAGTCTCTGGTGGAGAACCAGGGCGGGCAGATCTTGGTGGAAAGTAAACCTAACCAAGGAGCGACGTTTATCATCCAGCTGCCAGCGGATCCAGATTAACTATTCGCATTGAGAGCAAGAATAAAACCAATCAGGGCAGCTATTAACCAGCTGCCCTGATTTTGATCCGGACTTGATTATCAATCACTATCAGGGTTATCGGCAGAAACTGGAACGGATGGTTTTTCATTCGTATCACCAGAAGCCAGCTCTTCATCCGGGAGCTTGAATTTAAACCAGGTAGGTATGACGCTGATCAAGGCCAGGATAGCGGTGATGATGAAAGGAACCTTGGGATTGAAGCGCTCCCATAACTGCGCTCCAATATAGGGGGCTGGCAGAGAGATGAGCCCAAGGCTGCTGCGGAACATGCCGGTGAAAATACCCAGGTTCTTTTGGGGAACTACTTTTGATACCAATGATTGGTAAGCGGGACTCAGTAAACCTACGCTGACCCCGAAAACCGCCCAGGTGATGGCGAAGCCAATAAAATCGCTGACCTGAATGAATATCAGGTAAGCGAAGAAGATCATCAAGAAGCCCAGCGAGATCGGCACCCGCTCACCATATTTATCAGAGATGCGTCCCGAGAGAATGGGGGTAAACATCATGCCAATTGAAAAGATCGCTCCCAGCAGGCCGATCTGTATGAGCGGGATCCCGGCGATCTGTTCCAGGTAGAGCGGCTG
>JALHTN010000658.1 GCA_022865865.1 Anaerolineales bacterium | reverse complement strand
CAATTTCCCCGTGCTGTCCACGGCTGTCACTTCAGCCCCAAAGTACCTGGCAAGCTGGACCGCAAAAGTACCTATAGTTCCACCCGCACCGTTAATCAGAACCTTTTGTCCGCTCTGGATATTTCCTTGTCTGAGAAAATGCAATGCTTCAAGTCCCCCAGTAGGAACGGCGGCGGCTTGCTCATAGGTCATATTGGTCGGTTTTATTGCCAGTGCCCCTTCTTCAGGTTCTTCAGGCAGACATATGTACTCAGCATTAGCACTAAAACTAAGACCGCTAGATCCAAAAACTTGGTCACCTTTCCTGAATTGTTTTACACCTTTGCCTGCTGCTTCAATTTCCCCGGCTAAATCCATCCCTAGTATAGTTATTCTCTCTGGTCTTTTGAGACCCACATATGCTTGCATGGGGAGCCGGTACCAGATTGGCAATTTGAGACTTCGCTGTTCACAGTCCCCTGCTGTTACTGTTGTCGCATATATCCTTATCAGTACTTCATTGTCCTTGGGAGTAGGTTTCTCTACCTCTTTGAGCTGAAGTACATCCGGCGGTCCGTATTCTGTCCACACAATCGCTTTCATGAATTTCTTCCTAATTTACTTTGATCTGGTCATTTAATCTTCGTTTATATCTGTTTAGACAGACTCGGAAACGACTGCAGATTAATTGAATCCCTTGAGTATCAACCATACTCCTAAAAATAGTCAATATGGCGCGTATGGAATGGCCAATATCTGTGCTGCGGGAAGGAAATCACGATCATATAGCTGCAACAGGGTAGGTATTAATAACAGACAGATTGCTGCAAGGCCCCAGATAGACAAAGCGCGTGGAATATACCCTGATATATAAAACAGGTATTGCACCAGTAATAAACCCAAGGCCATGAACAACATCTGTATATCCCATCCCTGTCTATCAAAGCCATAATAGAAGAAATTACCCAGCTTTTGAAAGTATGAGGGTTCTGGAGCTCCCGCCTCAACAAATTCCTGGCTTAAAGGTATCAGAGCATAAGCACCTATCTTGCTTACGGCTAAAGTTATCGCTGCTACCAAAAAAAACCCCAGGGCTACCAGCGCGATGATCTTGTACTCTTGGCTGAAGACGAAATAATACAAAACACCCATGACAACTATTGCAGTGCTCTGAATTGCCAGTGCAGCCAGATTGCTGATCCGCATCCGGTTCAGGTTTTCTGAAATATTAACAAGCATTTCGGATATACTGCCGGATCCTACTGCCGATGCAAGCAAACGTTCCGTGATCAAGCCGCCAACAATAACGATCAATTGCGCTGCGCCTAAAAGCCTGACGGTATTCATATCTATGCTCATTATTCGCTCCTTTTACTTGTGATTATGCTCCACAGATATGACTACTTTTCCTCGGGCGTGTCCTTCTCCATAATAGCGGAGAGCTTCAGGGACCTCATTCAACGGGTAACATCTATCTATAACAGGTACTACTTTACCGGCTTCAAAAAGCTCTATCAAAAAAACATAATCTTTTTGGTTTGGTTTCGCGAACATGGAACCCAGTTTCTTACTCCCCATCATTGAAATTAATGGTCCCAGGAACATAGCTTGGAAATATTGAGACCCGGAACCTCCGGCACAGACATAAATCCCCTCGGGACTCAAAACACGCTTGTAATCGAAAATCGAACGATATCCTCCAACAGCAAGAATCAGGTCATAACGCTGGTCATTTTGGGTGAAATCTTCTTGAGTGTAATCAACCACATGGTCGGCACCAATCGAGCGCACCATGTCCAATTTACTCGTACTGCACACGCCAGTCACTTCAGCCCCGAACGATTTGGCAATCTGCACTGCAAACGTGCCCACGCCACCAGAGGCACCATTAATCAAAACCTTTTGCCCCGACTGAATCTGTCCTTTATCGCGAAGGCCCTGAAGGGCGGTGATTGCCGCTACAGGTATGGCCGCTGCTTCCTCAAATGTCATACTGGCTGGTTTCAGCGCTAATGCATTCTCGGGAACACAGACATATTCAGCAAAAGCGTCAAAATTGCTTATTCCGAATACCTCATCACCTGCCTGAAACAGCTTGACGTTTACCCCAACCGCTTCAACCCGCCCCGCTATATCATCCCCGAGTATCTTGTGTTTTGGTTTTTGAAGCCCGTTTCCCATCAGCCGGAGAAGTAAATCACCTCTCAAGATTTGCCAGTCAGAATAATTTATGGATGCTGCATTAACTTTTACCAGTACTTCATGCTCATTGGGAGCAGGTTTTTCTACCTCTTTGAGCTGAAGAACATCGGGTGGTCCGTATTCTGTGAAAATAATCGCATTCATGAGAATCCTTATAAGTTGCTAGGTTTTGTTATTGTGTGCCACAGTTATTACTACATTTCCCTTTTTGTGTCCTTTTTCGACATACCGGTGAGCCTCGGCAGTCTGTTCCAGCGGATAGCGTCTATCTATGACCGATTTTAGCTTTCCCGCCTCAATAAGCTCTTTGAGGAAAATCAAATGTTCAGCACTTAACTTTGCTTTCCCCGTATCACCTGCCCGTCCGTATGTCCCGTTAGGAGTTAGTGCTTTCCTGTAATTTGATTTCGAGAGTTTTATTACGGCATCAAAGATGATGTCATAACGCTCTCCTCTTTCTGTAAAATCCTCTTTAGTATAATCAATTGCCTTATCTGCTCCCAGAGATTTCACCAACTCCAAATTCGTGGTACTGCATACCCCGGTAACTTCTGCCCCATAGTACTTGGCAAGCTGTACCGCAAAAGTACCTACACTTCCAGAAGCGCCATAGACAAGGACTTTTTGTCCACTCTGAATATTCCCCAAATTTCTTAGGGAAAGCAATGCGGTTAATGCCCCAGAAGCAACGCCAGCAGCGGCTTCCTCATATGTCATGTTGGTCGGTTTTATTGCCAGCACCCCGTCTTCAGGCAAACATTTGTATTCGGCATAACCACCAAAAATAAAACCGGTATAGGTAGATGCAAAAACTTGGTCACCTTTCTTAAATAGTTTTACATCTTTGCCTACTACTTCGATTTCCCCGGATATCTCAAACCCCAGTATATTTGTTCTTGTTGGTCTTATGAGACCAAAGTAAAATCTTGAATAAAATGGGTCGCCCTTCCGAATTTTAATGTCTCCGATCGTTACCGATGTCGCAAATATTTTGATGAGTACTTCATCCTCCTTGGGAACAGGTTTTTCTACCTCTTTAAGCTGAAGAACTTCCGGTGGTCCATATTTTGTCCATACAATTGCTTTCATGAGCTTCCTCCTAGATTGATTTGATGCGGTGATTTTCAATAGCGTTTACAACAATCTATCCTATAAGTTAGCAAAACTAACTGGTTGATAAGCAAATCTCTTTTCGCAATATATTCTCTTTGATTCATTATACATTCGATCTATTTATGACACGAGTGTTCCTCAATAGAACCAAGACCTACGCCTTCAAGACGTAAAAATCACCCCTGCCGGTGGACACGTAGTTATAAATGAAGTTAGTCAGCATCAAAAGTTAGCGTGGGGGGTCTTCGAAATTGAATATCTGATTCCTGATGTCGATAACCCCGAAAGGCATCAGTCGGGCATTAGAGAGCATATTGTAGGCCTGGGTGCTACTTCCAGCTTGAGATCAACTGCCACCATATATTTTTCATCTTCTCAATGCCGTGGAGATTGGAACCTTTCGGAGGTGATGCAACATTTTGGCTTTCTCCACAGGTGGAGCTGAGTTCTGGCCAGCAAAAAGGGCTACCGAAATTGGCAACCCCGTAATCTGTGTGTCATGCCAGGTTAGATGATGTCCACTAGGAATACCGTAGCAGGTTTGGATACAAAATACAAGGACCGTCAAATGGAGTGAACCCCAACAGTTGGATAAATAAAAGCCTCTCGATGCAAATTATCCAAACTGCCGCTATGAAACGCAGCGGAAAAGCGGTCGGGGGCAGCGCTTTGTCAGGTTTTGTTGTTATATTCCACGGTGATGACTACATCCCCCTTCTTGTGCCCTGTTTCGACATACCGGTGAGCCTCGGCCATTTGGTCCAACGGATAGCGCCGATCGATGACCGCTTTGATCTTTCCCGACTCGACAAGCTCGCTGATGAAGGTAAGATCCTTTGCCTTAGCGCTCGCAGGTCTCAAACTCGT
>JALHTN010000657.1 GCA_022865865.1 Anaerolineales bacterium | reverse complement strand
GAAACTGGAAATTTAATTTACGTTCATCCGAAAGTTAATCCAATAGCGGAAGGTGGCCAGAATTGGGTCATGATCTGGACGTTGTACTTCAATCTTTTGGATGGCAATATGGAGCTGGTATCTGATGTTTGGTCGCCAGCAAATTATGTCCATAAGGATTTGTCTATTGTTGCCGCCGCAAATGGATCGTTCTCTGGCGAGTGCTCAACCCCCGGATTTGGTTGTGAGTCAAATGCGCTAATGCAGCTACTGCCAATCGGGGTTATGGCGATCATATTATTTTCGATTATTTCGGGTGGCAGTTACTTGTTGAGATTGGTGAGCAGTGAAAAAGATTCGCGGGTCATGGAACTCTTGCTCCTCTCAGCTTCACCCAGCCAATTACTCAATGGAAAGGTAATCAGCTACTGTATCTTAGGATTCTTTCAAGTTCTAGCCTGGTTAGGTGCAGTCTATATAGTTTTTAAGATTGGTGGGACAACTCTGAACTTGCCTCCAGATTTTTCACTTCCAATTTCTCTACTCGTTTGGGGTCTGGTGTTTTTCGTGCTTGGATATGCAGTTTATGCTACCATGATGGCGGGAGCCGGCGCTCTGACTCCGAAATTATCTCAATATACGTCGGTTGTTTTTATTGTGTCAGCGCCATTAATGGTCAGCTATATCTTTTCGATATTGCTCGCGATGAGACCCCATTCCCCATTGGCAGTTGGGTTGAGTATTTTCCCATTATCTGCACCCATAATGATGGTTACGAGGTTGACTGTAGGAGGTGTGCCATTATGGCAGCCATTTGTCGCAGCAGGTTTAACCATAATTGTGGCGATTCTAATCATACGGGCAGTTGCACGAATGTTTCGTGCACAGATACTTCTCTCAGGTCAACCTTTTTCAATCCAACGCTATTTGAAAGCCATATTCAATTCTCATTAAAGTAGAGATATTATTCAAACCACATGGCAGACGAGAACATCCTGTTCAACAAGCTTTTATGCCTACATTGGTCAACCTTGGCAAGGTAATAATTGGCAGAGATTAGATGGATGTAACCGAATTTTGGCAGAACACAGAATGGGATAAAAATAAAATCTGTAAGGTTGAAGCGGTAAGAAGGAGAAATCAATGAATCAGGTTCAAGTAACTCATATCGCAAAATCGTTTGGAGATATAGAAGCAGTTTGTGATGTTGATTTTGAAGTCGGCAAGAGGGAGATATTTGGGCTTCTCGGACCCAATGGGGCAGGTAAGACAACCACCATTCGTGTGATGTTAGATATATTTAGACCTGAACGGGGTACAGTTTCCATTCTTGGGGGACCCATGAATGAAGAGAAGAAAGATCTGATCGGCTATATGCCTGAAGAACGAGGTTTATACCAGGATATTCCTCTCGAACGCTGTTTGATTTACCTAGGAACACTAAAAGGGTTATCTGCAGGTGAAGCTCAAAGTCGCCTGCAAGTTTACCTGGAAAGATTTGATCTGCTTCCCCATAAGAAGAAAAAAGTAAAAGAATTAAGCAAAGGGATGCAGCAAAAAGCTCAAATCATTGCCGCCATTTTACACAGTCCAGAGTTGGTCATAATTGATGAACCATTCACCTCACTGGATCCGATTAACACACAATTGGTAAAGGATTTAATGAGAGAACTCCATGATCAAGGAGTCACAATCATTATGTCCACCCATCAAATGCACCAGGTTGAGGAATTGTGCGACCGGATTTTACTCATCAATGAAGGGAGAAATGTCCTTTATGGAAATCTTGAATCAATTCGCCGGGATTATGCTGGTCATGCGGTAATGGTTCGAGTTCAAGGTGGAATCCCCCAAATGTCATCCGTTGAATCAATGGTCACTCTTAACAGCGCAACAAAATTGGTCCTCACTGAAGGTTCAACTCCACAGGATGTGCTCGCAGAATTGGTCGCGCAAGATGTCTCTGTGGAAAAATTTGAAATCGCGCTGCCCACCCTGGATGAGATTTTCATCAAAGTTGTGCAGGAATGAATCAAGAAACCATAAAATTTGGACAAGATGAAGTATATCCGCTGTAAATCTCTCTAGATTGAATTAATATACATGTAGAACCAAATCAAAAGTGCAATTTTGAAGGTTGAAAGCCGCATAAATCTCTTCTTATCTCTAAACTTTAATTACGATGATAGTCGCGGCACCCACTTTCACTGGATCAAGCTTGGGGAAGAGTACCGGTCCATCTTCCAGGGGTGTTGATACGTATTCAACCCTCTTCCTGCAGCTATTATTGAGAACCTCAACATCGGATTTTTCCTGACCTGCAGCCAGACCAATCACTTGAATTATTCTGGAGCGGCCTAAAAAAACCCACCAGAACCTGGAAGATCAGAAATAGCACCACCTGATGATTATTTGGTACTAAGAAGGATCAGGACGAAAATTATTGTGAAAGAATTCCGGTAGCTATGTGATGGAGTAAACCCACTATTCTAGGCTTACCAGGCAAGGTTCCGGATCATTTATTGTTATTGTTTGACCATCTGGAAATATGACTTGGGTTTTTTCTTGACCGCGAAGGACCGTCATCCCCCGAAATTTTACCGTAACTGGCCAGGGAAATGGATTTATGCCAGAAAGATGAATTTTCCATGGTGAGATGATCCGTATGCCAAGTGTCTCAAGAAATAAACCTAATGGTGCCAATCCCCAAAGGGCATCAATATCTCCAAAACCCTCACCTGTTTCAGCGTTGTAGTACTGTCTAAAGCAACCATCATGCTTAATGGTTTGAATAATAGCATTCATAATGCGAGAGACTAGCTCAGCAGTTTCGTTCCGGTAACCGTACGAGAGCAAACCTTCTCCGATAAATAAACACCATGGTAAGTGTACATTTTGGCAGGGATTATTCTCAGAATAGAGATCATTATCCGGACAGGCTGGGAAACCAAAGTTCCACCAGAATTGGTCTGGATTTGTGATGTTATTTTCAACCATGGCTCGGGCTCTTTCATTTGAAGGGATTCTGGACCATATTGGCAACAAAGTAGTAATATCCTGATTTAATAGACCTGCGTTAGAAACGATCACGGTATCTGTTTCATCAAGTCCCTTGATCTCCACAGAATCAATCGATTGATAAGTTTGACTGCTGGTGGCAGTACCCCAACCCGGGAACCAAAGCAAACCTTCGGGAGGGATCATTTCTATGCGATGCTTTCCAGAAGGGTTATGGCCTTGAATAATTAATTGAATTTTGCGTGTAGTCTCATGGCTAGTGATGATTTGGAAAATAATGCGTTGCGGTTCAGAGAAAGATTGATTAAACTCAATTGAGCCCGATCCTGTGAGTTGTCCAAGGATCACTCTACTCGTACTCTTATGGCTATCTCGATCCCAATAGGTATATCCAGAAATTTGTTCGTCCCAAGCATCCTCAATTGCGATCCGTAAATTCTCTGCTTTTGATTCCAAGGCATCGATGTGATCGTTGTTGTTCAATAATTTGGCAATTCTGATGATTGCTTGGCATTCATGATAAAGGAATGCACACAAGGAAGGACTTTCAGCTGTTGTAATATCTACTCCTTGCGCCCAAGAATGCCAGCGAGCAAAAATCGGATGCTCCTCAAACCCTGCTTGAAGGGG
>JALHTN010000656.1 GCA_022865865.1 Anaerolineales bacterium | reverse complement strand
AGTGCGAAAAAAGTTGTGTTCGCCAGGTTAATGATGTCCTGGTAGCGCTCCATATGGTAGTAGGCCGCGTAGGGACCATCCTGGTACCACATCACACGCCAGGGTCGCTCATCTTCCTGGATGGTTGGGTAGACCGCGAAGGCCTGGTCGTAAGCCGCTGCAGCACCGGCGAAATCTTCCAGGGCCAGCAGGTTGCTGCCCAGGTTGAACCAGGCAAAATACAAATCGCGTCCAGTTAATTGTTCCGTCTCCCAGCGCGCTTTTTGCGCGGCGGATTCGAAATTAGGGATTTCGTCGAACTGTGGACCAAGAATGGATGCCACCTCTGCCTGGCGGTCCACCGGGTAGATCACCAGGTAAACATGGTTGAAATCACGCCAAAGCTGTTCAACTTGCTCGTAAGGCAGCGGGTAATCAGGCATGATCAGTGAGTCTTGTGCGGTGAATTTTTTTAGTGTGTCATCGTAACCATTGAGGGTCAGGTAGTGCCCCATCCAATCATCATCTGGTGGATCGTATCCCTTCTCAATGACAACTGGAAATCCAGCTGCCAGCAAGTTTTTGATCAGCTGTAAGTCCCCACCCACTCGAGTTAGCGCCTCGAATTCGGTGGTTTCTTGGACGAATGATCGCATTTCCCCGGGCATGACGTTCTTATCAAATTCGCTGTGCCGCAGGTAGCTGCCGGTATCATTCTGGTTTCCACCCCAACCCCAGAAGGAAAGTGCCATGGAGAGGTTGGCAGGGCCGCAGTTGTTGAATTTCTGGTATTCGTGGCGTATTCCGGTAAGTAAGAATTGTTCCGGAATGGGGGTTGGGGAGGGGGTCATTGTCGGGGAGGCAGCAGGTGTTGCGCTGGCCATAAATTCAGTGGCAGTCGCAAAAATACCGTCGTCAGGGGTGCTGGTTGCCGCAGGTGAAGGCGTCATCGCCTGTAATGTGCTCGCGTCGATTTGTTCCTGTGGGACGAACACGACCTGTTCCGGGGGATTAACCATGCGGCGAACCTGGGTTCGCAGGTTTGCCAGCCGCCAGGATAAACTTTCATGAAATCGGGGTAGGTTATAGATGACAATGCTTGCCAGGCAAAGTAAGCTAACCATCACCAGAGAGAGGCCTAGAAGGCGCTTTGCCATGCTGGCGATTATACCTCAGCCCTATCTGAGGCTGGGGTTAAGGGATAATTAGCCTGTTTCTGGGGTAGATCGGCGAATTTTAAGCCAAACCGGGGATTAATCTTCTCCAACCGGGGGCGCAGCTGGTCCATAATCCAGTACTTCCAGACCTTGAGTTCCGGGTTGAGTGGGTCCGACGATTTCTTTATCCTGCATGGTCTCAATCAGACGGGCGGCGCGGGTGTAGCCAATTCGCAAGCGGCGCTGCAGCATCGAGATCGATGCGCGACCCTGACGCCGCACCAGGTCCACTGCCTCGTCGAACAGGGGGTCCAAGTCCTCTTCAGGCTCCATTTGTTCCCAAAGCGGAATCTGCTTCAGCGGTACACCACGCGGCAGTTCATCGACGACTCCTTCGGTGGCCATGGCAGCTGCATCTACAGTCCCCGCCTGCCTGCGCCAGAAGGTCACTAATCGTTGGATTTCAGGATCGGAAACGAATGTGCCCTGAAGGCGAACCGGAGCAGCAGCATCGGGCGCTTGGAAGAGCATATCTCCTCGACCCAACAGACGCTCTGCGCCAGGTTGGTCAAGGATTACCCGGCTGTCGACACCGGAGGCCACAGCAAAGGCGATCCTGGCTGGGAAATTGGCCTTGATCAGCCCGGTGACAACATCAACTGAAGGGCGTTGGGTGGAGATCACCAGGTGGATTCCTGTAGCCCTTGCCAATTGTGCCAAACGGGTGATAGTGCGCTCCGTTTCATCCGGAGCCAGCATCATTAAATCTGCCAGCTCATCGATGATGACCACCAGATAGGGCAGCTTGCTCTCACCTTGTGCGGTCAGCCTGCTGTTATAGTCGACAATATTACGAGCGCCATTCTTGGCCAGCCTCTGGTAGCGCTGATCCATCTCCCGCGCTACCCACTGTAAGGCACCAACCACGCGCTCGAAATCTACTACAACCGGTGTCAGTAAATGAGGGATGCCGTTATACCCGGTTAATTCCACCCTCTTCGGATCGACCATCAGGAGGCGTAAATCGTCTGGCGAATTGTTTAACAGCAAACCGCAGATAATGGCATTCACTGAGACTGATTTGCCCGAACCCGTGGCACCTGCGATCAACAAGTGGGGCATTGCTGATAGGTCTGCGGCGGCTGGATTCCCGGCAACATCTTGCCCCAAGGCGAAACGTAGGGGTGATTTCAGGCGTTGAAAAGCTTCGCTCTCGAGAACGTCGCGTAAAGCGACCAGGGATATCGATTCGTTTGGTACCTCGATACCGACAAAGTTTTTTCCGGGTACTGGAGCCTGGATTCGAATCCGTTTGGCAGACAGGGCTAAAGCCAGGTCATCGGCCAGGGAAGATATCTTGTTCACCCGGACTCTCATCTGCCCGCTGCGACCTTGGATAAATCCAGGTTCGACACCAAACTGGGTGATTGTTGGTCCGCGATTGAGCTCTACCACTTTGGCTGGTGCACCGAAGGATGCCAGCGTATCCTCAATCAATCGAGCTCGTTGGCGATCGAACTCATCATCGAAGGAGAAATCTTCCCCAGACTCGAGAATCTCGTCAATTACCGGCAGGACCCACTCTTTCGGTGCGCTGATTTCGTTGGCGGAGGTCAATCCAGGTGCCGGTCGCTGTGATTCTGCTGTTGCCACCTCGGGTAGCGGATCACCTGTGGGGTGCGTTGTGGCTGGTTTAATGAATTTCGTAACAAGCCCGGCGACCAGCTCGTCCCAGGTTTTACGAAGCCAGGAGGTAATTGGCGAAAGCCATCCGAAGAGTTCTGGGACTGATAGTTCCAGAGAAAAAGCCAGCGCGATTAATGTTCCTGCAGCCAGGGT
>JALHTN010000655.1 GCA_022865865.1 Anaerolineales bacterium | reverse complement strand
GACCACAAGGAGTCCATCCAGGTTGAAAGTGGGGCCATGGTGGGCATGTCGCCCGATCTGGAGATGGAAACAGAAGCCAAAGGCGGTTTCTTGAAATCCCTGGGTCGTTCCATGTTTGGCGGCGAGAGCTTCTTCCTGAATACTTACACTGCTTCATCCCAAGGGGATTCGGTTGCCCTGGCACCACCTTTACCCGGAGATGTTGCAGTAATTGAAATGCATGGTGAGACGCTGATGGTCCAATCCGGCTCATACCTGGCATCATCAGAAGGGATTACTGTTGAAACCAAGTGGAGCGGTGCTCAGACTTTTTTCGGCAGTGAGGGTTTGATCATGCTGCGCATCAGCGGCACGGGGACACTGATCGTCTCCAGCTACGGCGCGATTCACCACATGGAACTGGGCGCTGGTGAAGAATATGTGGTCGACACCGGGCACCTGGTGACTTTCGAAGAGCATTTACAGTTTAAGGTCAAGAAGGTGGCCGGTTGGAAGAGCACTCTCTTCAGTGGAGAGGGTCTGGTGATAGAGCTGAAAGGTCCTGGCAGCTTAACTTTGCAAAGCCGCAGCCAGGATTCGTTCCTTTCATGGCTGATCCCGCAGCTGCCGAAGAATACATCATCATCATAAGCAAACCCAGATTAAGCGTTTGGATTCAAGTAATGGCTGATTGGTGTGGCGGAAACCATGTCTCAAGCAGCTTAAGAAGGGGGATCTCCTGGGTTTTGGTGGGGTGCAGGTCAGCGATATAAGGAAATGGTTGCTTTGGATGACCTAAAATCAACCCTGGATTTGTAATTTTACCCATCCAGATTCTAGGAATAAATACCCACTTAAAGTATTATTGGTGGGTATAATTTTTCTATACCACTTTCAGATATTTTGATTGCCAGCCTGATTTATTAGAACGGATCCAGTGTTTTCTGTCTTTCCAATGGACTTAGTTTTATAGAATCGAGAAAGGATGAAATATGCTCAAAGATTTTCGTGATTTTATCTCCCGGGGGAGTGTTATCAATCTTGCGATCGGTGTGATTTTAGGAGCTGCCTTCACTGCCATCGTCAATTCACTGGTTGAAGATATGTTTATGCCGCTGATTGGCGCCCTGCTGGGGGGTATTGATTTTGAGAGCCTGGTTTTCCAGGTGGGGGAAGCATCAATTAATTACGGTTTGTTCATTCAGGCGGTGATTAACTTCTTGCTGGTTGCCCTGATATTATTCTTTGCCCTACGCGCCATCCTGGCAGTTGAATATGAATTGGGTTCGGAAGATGATAATCAGACAGACGCGGAGCCTGAACCAGCAGATGATATTCAGCTGCTGACTGAGATACGCGACTTGCTGAAAGAGAGCTCTAACACAGCCAATACGGATTAAGTTGTCTTCTCTAAATATCTCAAGGTTTATTATGCTGTGTGATCAGAGTATTGGCAGAGCCTGATGCGGACTGTGTGCACAGGATCGTGAGGTTAAAATCAGGTTCTACCAGGAGGATGACCGATCAGGTGTATTTCAAATACGCCTTTTTCCGGCAAACCGGAAGAGGCCTATCTGTCTCAGATTTATGAGTTGAGTATTCCGGGAGTATACTTGGATTCAGCCCATCTTAATGAAGCACCATGTAGATTATGCGAGAAAAAGGGGTTCCAATTACTAAATCTCCGGCCGACTCGGGTGTGGGAAACACCTTGTTTCCAGCCCGGTTGAAAATCTGGTTTATGGAATGAATCTAAAGTGGTTTGGGTGAGGGTAATTTATTGACGGTAATTTATCAAGGTTGGAGCGATTATCTTTGTTATGATTGAGCCACAAGGAACCCATGGTTTAATGGAAAAGGTTGGCGTAATCGTACCTGCATGGAACGAAGAACGGGATATCAGGGTGGTTCTTGACACCCTGGGATCGATTGAGTGGTTGGAACAGGTGGTGGTTGTTGATGATGGTTCTTCCGATTCCACGCTGAGTGTTGCCCAGGATTGCGCAGGAAATTTCCCCAGGATGATTGTAAAGCACTTGCCAGTCAATCAAGGCAAGGGATCTGCCATGCTGGCAGGTATTCGCGAACTGCCAAGTGATGTTGACACTGTGGTTTTTCTTGATGCAGATTTAATCGGCCTTACAGAAGGCCATCTTGAGATCTTAATTTCTCCTGTCAAGAACCAAACTTGTGATATGAGTGTTGCGATTTTCAAAGAAGGATACTGGCGAACTGATTTATCGCAGCGTTTTGCTCCAAATTTGAACGGTCAGCGCTGCTTACCACGGCAAGCAGCAGAGAATGCTTTAATTCCTCTGGCAGAAAGCGGATACGGGGTCGAGATAGGCTTGACGCTGTTCGCCAGACAGAAGAACTGGCGCATAAAGTATGTCGGCTGGACAGGTATGACTCATGATATGAAAGAACACAAGCTAGGTAGTGTTGAAGGGTATCGAGTGCGTGCCATGATGTACCGACAAATTCTGGTCGCCTGGGTACGAGCCTGGCGTCAAGCACGCAGTTGACAGTGGACTATCCTAATCTCACAGGGTGAGGAGGTAGAAATTCTACCTGCTGTAACCGCATTTCGTGGTGAAGCTCTGCACCTCCATGATGCTGAGCATCAAGTAGCATTTACCGAGGCTGAGGTCAGGACCGTGAGATTAGACGGTGGGGAACTGGTTTTCACTGGTGAACTCGAAGAGCCGTTGGCTGGAGACGTGAATGCCAAAATATGGATGATGGGAGATCGCGCAGATATCCTTTCGAAGAAATGCCGAAGCTGGTCATGAACATGACCTCAGATCGATTTAAGACATTTGATCATGATGTGGAGCTGCCCCCAGATTCGGTTTCAGTAACGGGAACACCGACACGAATTGAGATGCGTGTTCCACTTTCATTACTTGGCGAGCCTGAAAGGGTATTGATGTCTGTACAATCCCACTTTGGTGACATGCCGCTGGACAATGTCCCCTGGGTTTTCCTAGAAAATGAGTAAATAATTGTGGCCAAGTAGAGGAATGCCCGCAAGTAGAATGATATGCTTGCGGGCATTTGTATTTAATTTTTCCGGGGTCCAAGTCCAGGTAGAGAAGATTTTATAGATTGTTGAATCGTGAATAGTTGAGAGGTTTAAAACAGGTAGGATGTGGTTCGATATCGTCGAATTTGATATTCGTGAAAATAGTAAAAAGTGATTGAGGATTCAGTTGGCAAGATACTTCCTACCGAGCGGATTATCGCCAAAATAGTTTGTAACAAGATCTCACGAGCAACGTTATTTATAACAGATTACTAACCAATATATTACCTACGTGGTAGAAAATTATGCTGCATCTTGGACTTTCATGGAGCATAAAGGATTTTTCACGAAAGGGATGGCGATGATTCATTGACTCAATTTGGTCGCTTACCTGTTAATTCAACAGGAAAGTCAATGAGGAGCTAGTAGCGAAACCGGCCCATATGGTCGGATTTTGGTTTTTGGGAAGGGTGTTGGTTTGGGTAAATTTCAAATGGCGGGGACAATATTTCAGATTCAGATCTCACTGTTGATTATTCGTATATGTAATCCAGAAGTCTTATCTTTATATTATCGCGTCACTACCGAAAAAAGGTAAGGAGATTTAGATGAACCATAATGGAATTACGGGGAGGCCGGAGCTGTCACCTCCCAACTTGGTGATCACCATTTCAGATGCTGAATTGGGCGAAATCGGCTACCTTGTCATCGATCGAACCATTAACGGATCGGCTTCTGGTGGCATAAGATTCACTCCAGATGTCAGTGTAGATGAGTTAGCCAGCCTTGCCATGGCGATGACCTACAAATGGGCTTTCTTAAATGTGCCTATGGGTGGAGCGAAAGCAGGCATTTTCGCAGACCCAGAACAACTAAATTGTGGTCGAGCGGAATTGATGGAAGCATTTGGTCGAGGCATGAAATCTCTGGTTGCAAGGCAAGTTTATTTCCCGGGGATCGATCTAGGAACCACCCTTGAGGATCTATATTCGATCATGAAGGGATCTGGGAGACCTTTGGTCGGTGAGCAAATAGATGGTTCATATGCAACTGCATTGACAGTATTTGAAACTATACGACAGGTGGCAAGGTTTTCTAAAAAAGAGATGGGCGGCGTGCGAGTAGCGATGGAGGGATTTGGAAAGGTGGCCAGTGCAGTTGGAGAATTGTTGGATGAAGCTGGAGCCATAATAGTTGGTGTCTCTACAATCGAAGGGGTTATTAAATCTGATGGTGGATTAGGTGTACAAATGCTCTTGAAGTTAAAAGAAGAGTACGGAGATGATCTGGTACATCATTATCCTGATACTGAGGTCGAACCACCTGAGAATCTTTATTCACTAGAGGTTGACCTGCTCATACCAGGCGCAAGACCATGGGTAATCAATGAAGATAATGTCGATCAGATCAAGGCCAACTGGATAGTACCCATATCTAATGCGCCATCTACAGCAGAAGCCGAGAAGCGGTTGGACGAAAAGGGAGTTCTGTACATTCCAGATTTTGTAGCAAATTGTGGTGGCATTCTGTCGTCTGCGATGCGTGGGGATAATTTTGACCTGGATGATGTCCGTTACTTGGTATCTAACACGTTCGCCGAGTTGGTTATCACTGCGCTTCAAGAATCAGAACTGCGTGGAGAATCTTTCGGGGATTATATTCGCCTGGTAACTTGGCAGAATCATCTGCGTCTCAGTGATCCCGCATCCGGATCTGTTGGGATGAAAAAAGGGCTACCTCAATTAATCAAAAACAAGGACTGGGAAGGGGTAATGAGCAGGATCGGCTACCGCATTCATCGCAAGAATCCTCAGGCTAATGGGATTATTCATCAATCTGCATTAGATAGGTATGCTGAATTAACGCTTGGCAGCATGATAGATCTCCTAGATTCGATTAAAAGTAGCACCTGAAAATTTTCAATGCGACATCTGCTAATGGATATTAATGGAGCGTCATTATGAGTGGAGTATTCGGGGTATTAGATAGTCGTCAAAAAGTTAATATTCAGATTCTGATGAGTCAGATCGGTGCAAAGATCCGACATAAAGATTGGCATGTGATCGAATCGTACAGCAATCAGGCTGGGGGTATCGGATTTGGACGGAAGGGAATCGGGATTTTTAATCGAGGATCCCAGCCTATCTGGAATTCTAAGAAAACAGTCGCAGTGGTAATGGCGGGCGAATTATTTGAAACAGAGCAAATGGATGGGATAGACTCCAGGTTGCCGGATGAATATATTGTTATGGATTTATATGAACGCTATGGAGAGCAATTTATTGCGAAAATCAACGGCGTTTTTATTCTGGCAATATGGGATGGGCTGAAGAAAAGACTATTAATTGCTAATGATCGCTTTGGATTGTACCCGCTGTATTATGCGCATTTCAATGGCAGGTTGATATTCAGCCCAGAGATGAAAGGAATTCTTTGTGATCCAGAATTTAAGAAAGAAATTGACCTGAGAGCATTGAGCGAATACATGCGATTTCAGCATCTCCTTGGGGATAAAACATTCTTTGAGGATTTGAAGTTACTAAGAAATGCCACCCTCCTGCGGTATAACCTGCGCAGTGACAAATTGGAGATTAAATCTTATTGGGATTTTGCTCAAATTCCTGAATTGCCAAAATCTATAACCTTTGAGGATGCAGTAGAAGAATCAGGGCGATTGTTAAAGGTTGCCGTGGATCAGCAGACATTAGGGGGGTATCGTAATGGAGTTTATTTGAGTGCAGGGCTTGATTCTCGGGTTATCTTAGGCCTGATCGATCGTGGCAGATTCCCAATAACCACTGTAACCTATGGAAAAAAAGATTGCCGGGATGTTATCTACGCCCAACGGATCGCGAAACAAATTAGGTCTGATCATCATACTTTTGAATTCAGGAATGGGCATTGGGTAAAGGAGTATGCTGATCAACACCTGGATTTAACTGAAGGGTTCCACAGCTGGATCCACTCCCATGGGATCAATGTCATGGACCAGGTGAGACCAATCATGGATCTCAATTTGACCGGATTTGGAGGAGGTCAATCTGCAATTGATTGGGAAGATGCACCATTGTTGTATTCCAAGGATGATTATTGTTTTAATTCGCGATTGTTTAATTTACTATCTCAAAATACAACCTGGCCATCATTAGATGATGCCGAGGAGCGATTATTATACTCGCCCAAATATGCCAGAGAGATGGACGGTCTTGCTTATGATTCTTTCCTGGAGGAATTGGCGCTTTATGATCACCTCCCGTACTATCAAAGGGCAGCCTATTTTGCCCTCCGAAATCCAGATCGCAGACTTTTCCAATATTTCACTATATTCCATCGGGCTGCATTCGAACAGCGTTTCCCATTTTATGATTACGATTATTTTAAATTTGTATACGCCTTACCTCCTGAGATGTTGTTCAAGCGCAGGTTGAGACGAGGTGTCGTATTGGATCGATTGAAACATTTAATCAAAATCCCGTATGATAAAGATAATTTACCGATCACTAATAATGATCTCACCCATATGGTTGCCAAAGTGGGCAACTCCACAAAATCATATGTTAACCGTCATCTTGCGCAGTTATTCCCAGATTACCCGACCCTATATGCAGATTACGAAAACTGGTTGAGGGGTGAACTGCGCGAATGGGGAGAGGAGATCTTATTGGGTGAAAGATCCCTGTCTCGAGGGTTCTTTAACCCACACTGCCTGAGATCATTATGGAACCGGCATCAATCGGGTTTAGAAGTTAACATGATTGGGAAAGTTGCGCCAATTATGACCTTTGAAATGTTGATGCGCAAGTTTATCGATGAATGGGAATCTGGCACCTCAAGTAAAGATCCGAAACCTCTCAAAGCTGCTGAATCTGACCCGTGGGTAATAAGAAAGGAATTAAATGAGCTTGGGATAGAATCACCTGGCAGCTCCAAGGACATTAGTTAGCCAGTTCTCAATCGTAGTTCGCCAACAAGCGATAAGAACAAATTGATGGCAGAAGAATGTTGAACCACAGATAAATAACGCATATTAGCCTCGATTCAACAACCGTTATTTGTAGTATGAGCAAGGCATCTTAGTTCCCAAACCCATGCTGATGGCCTTTCGATAAACCTCTGGCAAGATAGCGGCATATTCTCCCCAAATCCCCAAAGCGATATAAACGATAACCTCGTCCTGGTTTCTTCGTCCAGGTTTTTTTCCGGCGACGATATCAGGCCACTCAGCGGAAATGTCTTCAAATCCAAAATGACCTTCCTGGCTTAGATGTACTATTTCAGGAATTCGTGGGCTGACGTAATACCAGTTATCGACGATCACTTGATCTGCGCCCGTGATCACATCGTATGCAACTTCCTGGTAAGAACCAAGCCGAGCGACAAAAGCTCCATCTTTGAGCCAGGCACGCTCAACCAGAGGTTGATCTCCTGTCGTAACAGTGAAGATGATATCCGATTGACGTACGGCTTTTTCGCGATCTTCCAGGCTGACTGCTGAGAAAGTATAGTCAACCTCATTTTTTAATTCCCGGACACAGTCTTCTGCAATTTCCGGGAAGAGATCAATCACATAGGCGTTTTCTAGCTGGAAAATTGAATCAAGTGCGCGCAAATGCATTCTGCCCAATGATCCGGCTCCAAAAACTACGGCTGATTGAGGATTTTCCCGGGAGAGGAATTCGGCAGTAACCGCAGTTGATGCCGCGGTTTTCAGCGCTGTTACCCATCCTGCCTCCATCAAGCAGACAGGATAACCTGTCTCTGCATCGAAGATAAGTACCAGTGAAGAGGTTGCAGGACGATTGAATTTTTCCGGATTATCCTGAAAGAAATTAAAGGTTTTGACGAAGAAATATTCTTCTCCATCAATGTAGCCCGTAAAGGGTTTAACAAATCCATATTTGCTGATAGAGGTGTAAAACTTGTTCCCAACAACATCCCCTTTTGCATCGGCATTAATTCCACGGCGAGCAAGATCGATTGCCTCAGTAATATTGAGGGTTTGTTGAACTTCATCCTCACTGAGGTACAGAAAAGTATTTGGAAGAGGCATAGAGTTACTCCATTGTTGGGAAAGAAGATAGAGATTATTGTTTTATGCTTAATTGTAATGTGATTGGGGTATAATGCAACAAGAATTTTGGAAGAGTTTGGAAGTATTTTTCCGAAATATATTATCCGCCCCCGTAGCTCAATGGACAGAGCGCCTGACTTCGAATCAGTAGGTTGTGCGTTCGAATCGCACCGGGGGTGCCT
>JALHTN010000093.1 GCA_022865865.1 Anaerolineales bacterium | reverse complement strand
TCCATACACACCAACTGTGCTGCAATGAACAAAACGAGTGATTCCCGCCTTGTGACAGCGTTCCAAGAATTCGAGTGTATTCTCTAAATTGATCTGCCAGAAATAATCTTCCCCCACGCCAGTTTCCAGATGTGCACTCGCCAGATGGTAGCAAATATCATGACCATCCAAATCATGATCCAGGAAAGCTGGGTCGATAAACTCCATCTTGTGGATACTTAAGTTAGGATTAGATGCTTGATTGTCGAGCCGAACAACGTTGAGATCTACAGCTGTAACCTGATGTCCGCGCGCCAGCTGGTCATCGACTAGATGACTTCCGATAAAACCACCTGCCCCAGTGATCAAGACCCGCATCCCTTAATCCTTCCTTGCTGCAACGATGACAGCATAACCACGTGGAGATCGATCCAGGAAATCCAGCTTGGATATTCCCAGGAAAATCGGGTAAAGAAGTGAATACAGTTTAAGCGTTTTCTCAACCGATTTTACTTGATTGATGTTCTGCGGTGCAATTTGGCCTTTCTCTACCTTGGCCGTGCTGCGCTTTGAAAGCACCTTGACATAAGCAAAATTGATCACCAGCTCCAGCATCTCAGTAAAGAACTTGGAATAGCTCGAATCTTGGTAAGGAGCCAAATTGACTTGTTCCAATTGTGTTTCAAGCTGTGGAGTATCATAACCAATCACATAATGACCATAATCTTCGGGGCGCATACCAACTGCCTTCTTAATTCTAGTGACAAGTTTTTTCTCATCACCATTGGGTGTTGTGACAATTACCCTGCCACCTGGTTTAACCAGCCGCGCCAGCTCTTGATTTACAAGTCCTGGATTGGAAAGATGCTCATGGACATCAATGGTGATGATGACATCGAATGAATTTTCACTGAACGGTAGTGAAGGATTGTCCTTATCCATCTCGGAGACTTTATCCCCGGTAACTTCGCTTATTTGATCGATGCTGTCCCGTTCAGCATCTGCCCAACTCCATAATCCCCCATTATTCTTCAGATGCCAGTTCATAGCACCGTTATTATCACCGCACGTGATCAACAAGCATTCCTCGTCATTATTGTCACCAATAATTTCTTCGAGTGCTTTAAGCTTTTGCTGTTTCTTTAATGATTTGCGAAACAACTGGAGCTGCCAAATATCATTTTTTTCGATGGTGGTCTCGGATGCTATTTTATTGGTTGCAACCATTATGAACTCTCCAAATCATCTACCATGCGATCTCTCAAACCGTGCTTTCGGTAAATTGCTTTTACTTCTTCAACCTCAAGGTTTTTCTTTTCCGTTGACCAACCTAGTTCTAATGCCATAATTTCAGCAATATTCTCCAAAGTTGAGTCGTCTGGTCGCCCAACGGAGCCAAGACCAGTCCGTCTCAGGATCACATCAGCCAGTTTAATCGCCATCTCTTCTCGTACAGCATAAATTACTTGAGCATAAACGGCCCGGTCTGGTCGATAACTCAGCTTCGATTGATCTTCAGAAACAGGCAGTAGTTTTTTCACCAATTCATAGTTCGTCCCATAACTGCGAACCCAATGGTCAATTATATTGGGTTCAAGCAGGGATGAATCCTCATTGATTGCAGTTGATAAAAAGGCATCAAAATGATCGATTTGACCACCATAAAGTTGAGTACTATGAGTTTTGCTGGGCAGAGGTGTCTTCCCCAAATGATCGAAAACCAGATCAACCGTCTTCTCTGCAGCATGCCGTGCGGTAGTGTATTTCACGCCCATGATTGAAATTAAACCTGATAAACCTTCATCACTGCGATGGTCAATAATCCGGCTTTTCCTGACAAGGGTGACCTCTTGGTCAGTTGGATTTGATTTCTCTGGTAGAAATCCATGATGGACAAATTTGATGTCATCCAGTTCAAGATTCGCACTTGGATATGCTGAATTTGCTTCAAGGATGATATTCTCCAGGCTATGTTCTTCTAGTATAAATTTGTCAGGATCACCTAGAAAATGCGAGTGAAAGGTACCGATAATCGAGTGATTGCGCCAGGGGGAAATAAATAGCATATGAGAAACTTTCTGGTTTGATCCGTCTCTGGATTTCTCATCTGGCCAGCTTGGAACACCAACCGCATAATCCTCCACTATTCTTCGAGTAATAATATTTATGGCCAAAGAATGTCGGAACCGAGGTGCGGAATTCCGGTTCAAACCCTCGAGCAGTCCATCGATCCAAGGACCTGCGGCATTTACTACTACTCGACTTCTGATATTGAAATCTTCGTTCGTGATTGTATCTCTTGCTTTTACCCCCATTACCTTATTATCCTGCTGCAGTAATCCAACAGCAGCTACATAATTGCAGACCTCAGCACCTGCGTTCGCGGCAGAATTGATAAAAGATAGAGTTAACCTTTCAGTATCATAAATCTGACCATCAAACCAGAGTGCTGCACCGGTTACATCCACATTTTGTAATCCAGGCATAACTACCTGGCAATCCTCCCGAGAAAATATACGGCTGGATGGGATTTCCTGATCAGAATTAAGTGACTTATTACGATCATAGCCTGCAAAATCATTTAACTTCAAAGCCATGCCCATCACTGCCTTGCTTTTCATCAATCGCGAATAGGTCGGTGTTAAACAAGGGAGAGGGTGAACAAGGTGAGGTGCAATGTGCAGGTATATACTTCTCTCTTGGATCATCAAGCGCACCAGGTTGAGATCGAAATCCTGTAGATAACGCAGCCCACCATGCACAGTCTTTAAGCTGTTTGCAGATGTTTCTTGGCCAAAATCTCCTCTCTCGATAATTGCCACAGATAATCCACGCTGAGCTGCGTCCCAGGCGATACATGCACCATAGATTCCACCCCCGATCACGATTAAATCATATTCAACCTTGGATAGCTGCGTTGGATTTCTCTGCATTGATTAATGACCTTTTCTAGCAAACGCCATGAGGTGCCAACCAAGCGGCTTGACCAGTGACCTGGGAAGCAAATTGAATAATTTCACAAATCCCTTGTTATATAAGGTTGCTTTTATACCGTGATGAAGCCTTGTTTCAACCGGAAAACGTTCCAGAATAATAGTGATCTCATCGAATGGTGAAAGTAATTGCTTAAACTCATTTATAGAATATTTTTTGAGCACTGGAGCATCCTCATGCTCTAGGCCTACCTTCATCACCTTCGACATGGCATTCAACCAGGAGTTTCGATTGTAAACCATCATGATCGCTTCACCATTTGGACGTAAAATTCGATAAATCTCTGCGATCATCTTGTCGGCATGGGCAGTATATTGGAGTACACCATGAGCATAAACAATATCGAAGCTTTCATCCTCAAAATCCAAAGCCTCGCCATTCATCACTTTCAAATCCCCATTCAACCCACGTTGGGAGAAGTTCTCTTGAGCCAGGCTGATGGACACCTCTGCCAAATCTATTCCAGTAACCTGCGCGTCACATCCAGCGAAGCGGACCAGATCGATACCAACCCCGCAGCCAACCTCAAGCAGGTTCTTCCCCTGGTATCCAGCAAAATCAACCACCTGAGGTAAATAACGTAATTTATCGAAGCGGTATTCGTCAAGTTGATCGAAAAATCCAAGCGAACCAATGGGTTCGGTAGCCACTTCTAAATCGTGAATGTGATCATTCCAATAATCCCTGATGGCAATCAGAAGCGGATCATTGAGGGGTATCGGTTGTATTAAAGTCGTTAAGCTCATTCGTTTGTTGTTTTAGAAACCTACCTTTTGGGTGAGGTTTCTTTCCAGGATCCTCCATCCATGAATTGTTGGTTCCAAATCTCAAAAACCATCAATGCCCATAATCTATGGCTATGATTCTGAACACCATTAAGATGGTCTTCCACCCATCCATTAACGCACTCGGGGTTAAAGTATCCTCTCTGGCGCACTTTTTCTGGGGAAAGTAGATCGGTCATCATCGGTTTTAAGGATCCACGCAGCCAATGCTTGAGCGGGATACTAAATCCTTGTTTCGGTTTATATAAAACGTCATGAGGCAGACGTTCTGACATTGCTTTTTTCAAGATATATTTCGTTTCACCTCGATTAATCTTCATGCGGGAAGGTAAATTCACAGCCAACTCCACAATCCGATAATCCAATAATGGCACACGTGCCTCCAGTGACACGGCCATGCTCATACGATCAACTTTGGTGAGGATATCATCAACCAGATAAGTTTTAATATCAACATACTGTTGTTGTGCTAAAGGATTCCAATGGGATTTACGGTTGAAATGTCCTTCGAAGATTTCTGCCGTACTCTTTCCATTGAGGGCGGCGCTAATTTCTGGTCGATATAGGTTTTTCCTATCTTCATATGAAGTGAACATCATCCAGCGAGTATGCTGCAATGAAGGAGATAATGCTGCACCCTCGATAAAACGCTTCGTTTTATTGATCACACCCTTTTTTTCTGGTCGTGGAGAAACTCTCGCCATCAATCCGGGCAGTAAATTACGACGTATACCCGCGGGTAGATTTCGATAGTAGCGATCCATTGACTGAGCGACGTAGGTGTCATACCCACCAAACAGTTCATCGCCACCATCCCCAGATAGAACAACCTTAACATTGCGCCTGGCAACTTCTGAGACCAGGTAGGTTGGAAAAATTGAGAAATCCCCAAAGGGCTCATCTAAATGTCCTACCAGACGTTCAACCAGGTCAACGATATCTGGATCTAAGATCTCCTCCGTATGGTCGGTTCCATAGCGTTTCGCGACCGCTCGTGCGTAAGGCAGCTCATTATAGGTAGCATCATCAAAACCGATAGAAAATGTCTTTACAGGCAAAGACGAAGCTCTGCTCATCGATGCAACGACACTGCTGGAATCAATCCCTCCACTGAGGAATGCGCCTAAGGGCACATCACTCATCAACTGCATTTGGACTGCGTCGTCGATCAACTCGATCAACATTTCCTCTATGACTTTTTCATCCTGAGGGGTATCTAAATCTGGTATATCCCAATATTTTTCAACCTGAGGATGGCCATCTTGATAAATCAATCGGTGACCTGCTGGTAATTTATAAATATTCTTGAATATTGTGCGCGGTGTGGGGATATATTCCAGGGTAAGGAATTGGTCTAATGCCTCTAAATCTACCTCCCGGGCAACTGCAGGGTGAAGGATGACGGATTTTAACTCTGACCCAAATATGATGCTGTCTTCGCCAAGCCAATAGTAGAGAGGCTTGATTCCTAAATGATCCCGCGCCAGGAGCAAACGTTTGCGGGGTTTATCCCACAATGCGAACGCAAACATCCCGTTGAAATATTCCGGGCACTGCACTCCAAATTCTTCATATGCATGAACAATGACCTCAGTATCACTCTGGGTTGAAAAATGGTGCCCTTTTGCTACGAAATCAGCATACAGGTGTTTATAGTTGTAAATCTCGCCGTTGAAGACTACCCACAATGAATTGTCTTCATTCGTAACGGGTTGATCACCGGTTTCCAGGTCGATGATGCTGAGTCGACGCATCCCCAATCCAGCCTGTCCATTTACATAGAAACCATCATCATCGGGACCGCGATGTGAAATCACCCGAGCCATTTGACGCAGGATTCTCTCGTCAATTAGGTGATCTTGTTTTGCGTTGACTATTCCGCAGATTCCGCACATCAGATGATCATTATCCGTTCTTGTTTGAATTGCTCATGTCTGGTCTCAGGTGTTGTGGGTTTTGTATAACATTATATAGATTTTCTAATTTCGCCAAATACTGCGCTTGGCTGTATTTCTCCTCTGCCAGCCTTTTGCTGCCTTTACTTATCTTGATCCTTAATTCATTATCACCGATTAATCTAACCAATCCTTCAGCCATCGCTTCCTTCGTTGGCTCAACCAGAAGGGCATATTCTTGGCTTAATACCAATGAGTGAGCGGGGATATTTGTCGCTAAGATCGGTTTACCTGCGTGGAGATAAGTATAAATTTTCAAGGGAACTGATGTTCCTTCAATGCGTGGAGAAACCAGGACATCCGCCATGCTAATATACGAATTTGCATCTTCAAGTGAAACGATGCCTGTGAAATGAACCGATCCATCCAAACCCTTGCTTGAGACCAGTTCTTGATTTCTCTCAATCTGATCTGGTTTACCACCAACCAAAATAAGGTTTGTACCTGGACACTGGGATACAACAGTTTCGAAACCCTCGATCAGCACATCCACTCCCTGGTATCGCTCAAATGTACCTGTATAAACAATTTTCAATCCATTGTGCGAATTAAATTCTTCCCTGATCTTGGTTGGAATTTCATTACTGGATTGCTCCATGTTCAAAGGCAGGTTTTCAATCATCTGCATAGGTACATTTGGATTGATATCCCGGACATATTCCTCCAGGTCTGGCCCAATTGTGATCATCGCATCACACGAATTAATCACCAACTGCTCAAGGTACTCAAAGAGCTTGATCATTACATTATTATCACCAAACTTGAAGTTAACCAGCTGTTTCGGTAAACTCGAATGCATATCGTAAATATGGGGCAGGTTAAATAACCAGGCTAAGAATACCGAAAAGAATCCCGCTTCTTCATGAGTGTGAATTACATCGTATTTTGTTCTAAGCAGCAGAGCAAAAGATTTAAGCATCAAAAGGAAATCTAAGGGGATCTTTTGCCAGGAGGGTCCAACTTTAAGCGTATCGATCCTTGTGATCGTTGGTGTGCGATAAATCGTCAAGCCTGGAAGGTCAACATCCTCACCCAGGTGATAAGTTGCTAAATCAACCTGATGACCTAATTTCGTTAACCCCGTCAACCGTTGGCGAACGCTAATCGGAGTTCCACGTGGCTCAAAAAAAGGTTGTGGGGCGATCATTAAGATTTTCATCGATCACTATCTTTTCCACTAATATTTATTGCTGAAGTTTTTGTATTCATATTGCTGATAAATTAATTTCCGAGGTTTTTGTTGGATATCTCTTCATTCACCCCACCAAGGATATCCCTAACTGCATAAATAGGCTTATCTTGGGACTCATGGTAAGTCCTTACGATTAACTCTCCTAACAATCCCATGAGGATTAGCTGGACACCCAACATAATCAACAAGACACCAAGCAGCAGAATCGGTCGGTCGCTTAGCGCCTGGTTATAAAATAACCTTAGAATGGTTAAATATCCTGATATCACTAATCCAATAAACAAGGAGAGCATACCCGCCAAACCAAATATTTGAAGAGGACGGGTTGCATAGTTCAACATGAACTTAACGGTAATTAGGTCGAGAATAACTCTAAAGGTGCGCCCCAAACCATATTTCGATCGTCCATGTCGGCGTGGGAAATGGCTGACGGTTACTTCGGCAACTTGGATACCCATCCAGCTGGCGATTGCAGGAATGAAGCGATGCAGTTCACCATAAAGACGGATATTCTTCACGACCTCCATCCTGTATGCCTTTAAAGAACATCCATAGTCATGCAGTTTGACACCTGTAACTCTGGAGATCAATGCATTGGCTATCATCGAAGGTAGACGCCTTGTTATAAAATTATCATGTCGTTTTACACGCCAGCCACTGACGATATCATATCCTTGGTCGATCTTTTCTAATAGCAGTGGGATATCAGCCGGATCGTTTTGAAGATCACCATCCATGGTAACAATTACACCGCCGCGAGCAAAGTCAAATCCAGCGGAAAAGGCAGCTGCCTGTCCAAAATTTCGCCTTAACCGAATAACCCACACGCGTGGATCAATTGGCTTAATGTTCTGCAGCACATCGAATGTTCCATCTGTGGAACCATCATCAACGAAAATGATTTCTGTATTCCTGCCCATCAAGTCAACTGCAGGAATGATTTTCTCATAAAGAGTCTCAACATTCTCGATTTCGTTAAATAGCGGAATCACAATCGAGACATCTAAATCCTCACCAGAATTTGTTGAAGATATGATCTGCACATCTGAATGATTTCGAGTTAGATCCGTCATCCTGTTAGACATGAGACACACCTTCCTTTGGATATTCAGGTTTGTTCTTATGCGCGTGGATCAATCTATTATCGTAATTCATAAATTCGGGAGGGACCAAAGTAAGCGCCGGTAATTACTCGATAGATCTAGGTGTTCACGCTTTTTAGAAGAATGCTCAAAATATGCGATCGGCGTTAGAGCTAAGCGTGCCAATGTCGCCATGAATAACACAATCTTATAGAGCCACACTGTTAGCGGCGAACAATGCTTCCGAAAATAAAGGATTTTTCCTTGGTACAAATGCACGAACATTTCTTGTTGAACTTGCTGGGTGCTTTGACCACCATAATGAATAACTTTAACGGAAGGAATCCAAAATAATCGCCATCCATAATTGCGGATTCGTGTGCATAAATCGACTTCTTCGGAATAGATGAAGAATTCCTCATCCAAAAAACCAACCTGGTCTAAAGCTTTACGTCGAATCAGCATACAAGCACCCATTAATACATCGACTTCCCTGTCTTTACCTACAGACCATTGATCCATTGGATATTCCGCAAAATAATAAAACCTATCCAGGTGAAACATACGCCAGAATTCGCGCAATAAAGTCGGTTCAGGATATGCAGACTCTTGCAATGTACCATCAGGATTCAGTAATCGCGGTCCCACGGCTCCAACATCCGGTGTCTGATCCAGGAAATTTACCAGGTTTTCGATCACATCTTTCTCAACCACCGTGTCGGGATTGAGCAGCATCACATTCTCTCCAGATGATTGCATAAAAGCCTGGTTATTTGCATGCGCAAATCCGACATTTTTTTCATTAGCGATTAATCTCACCTGGGGATAACTCTCTGTGATCATCTTCACACTGGCATCCGAAGAGCCATTATCCACCACCCAAACTTCGAATTTTTTTGCTGTTTGCGAGGTATAAATGGAATGCAGGCATTGGGATATTATTTCTTGAGTATTCCAATTTACGATGATGATAGATACATCCATTTACACAGTCCCCTGGTCGACGTCTTCCTGTTTAGTTGCGTGGATATGTTGAATCGCGACCAAACCTCCTAAAAAGATCCAGCCTAATACACTGGCCCGAAAACCTTTTAATCCAACATTGTAGACAAATGGTACGACCCAATCCCCCAGCATACCTGCAATTAGCATGCCAACCAGACCACCCATAGCCCCAACAACATATGCATTACTAAACCCGCTCAAGTTTACCTTGAGTAAACCCCAACCCAATCGCCAAACTTCCCAGGAAAACCACAGAAATGCGAGCAATCCCAAAACACCAATCTGGGCGATGATATCAATATAATTATTGTGGGAATTGAATTCTACCCAATAGCCCATGATGGGGAACAGAGGGGTATAAAAGCGATAGTTCGCTGGTCCAAGACCGAAGATAGGATTGACCCTGATAATCTCATTCAAAATAATCTTCCAGGCTTCTACTCGAGTTACATAACTATATTGATCTGATTGGAGCAATTCGGAAGCGATTAACCAAATAACTACCAAACCTCCGATGGCTAATACGTAACGCAGTCTGCGAAATCGCATCCAGGTGATCACCCCCATTGCCACTAAGGCTGGGACCCAACCTGACTTCCAACCGTATCCGAGGTATAACGCGACAAACAATGTAGCCGCGACCAATCCCAATAGTACCAACCTCCAAAAGATCTTCAGATCACGATTAAATAGGAATTGACTATATGTGATGGAAAGCAACCAAACCCAAAACAGGCTGCCAGTTGCACCCGCCGGTAAAACGTCTCTCATTATACTGCCAAGCACAGGATTTACCCTGGAGAGCACAAGAAGTGTACCCAATGCTACATACATCCACGTCAATATCTTCAACCACTTAATACTTTCAATAACGTTCGCAGTGAAAATAAATGCTCCAGCAGAAAGGATGAACATTGCCAAACCGCCCAATTGGCTTAATAATGGCGCTTGACGAGCGTAATAGAACCAGGTCAGTTGTCCGATACCAAAAGCGAGCAAACTGATTGAGATTAATGCTATTAGAGGTGGATTGGTTCGAGAAGGTATGAAACGAATTTCTTGCTGGCGCACAAACCGGTCGACGAACCAGACTCCGATCAATATCGGCAGTAAAATTATAACGATGTTAAGACTGGTACTGGTACTGGTCCCAAGTTCGACGTTTACCAACAACCCCAATGCGACTAAAGCCAGAAGACCTAGCTGGGGTCTCCTGATATAGATCAGCACCCCACCAAAAGCGATAATTAAAACTAATAGATAACTTAAATACTTCGCCGGAATAAACTGCCCTACAAATAAAGAAAGAAACAAGACCCCTAAAATTATTAAAATCTTGATCACTTGTTGTTGTCGCTCTACGATCTGTAGCAACACAGAATTAACTTTTCCGTTCAATGATTTCATTTTTGAG
>JALHTN010000654.1 GCA_022865865.1 Anaerolineales bacterium | reverse complement strand
CCTTGGTGGCTAATGCATTAAACCAGGCGGGTTATCTCGACCTGCCGCGCCAGTTCTTTAAACTTTCTGCCAGTGTGCTCACCAACCAGGGCTACCTGCTGCACAAGTACAACCCGGACGGAACGTTAGCCTCCAGCTGGCTCCCGTGGTATCGCGATGGTGAAAAAGAACTGCCCATTCAAGAGGATGAATCGGCATTGGTGCTGTGGTCCTTGGGGCGCCATTTTCAGCGCCATGGAGATGTATATTTCATCAAGCCGCTGTACCGAGGTTTAATTTGTCCGATTGCGGATTTCCTGGTGGAGTACCGTGATCAAGACAGTGGGCTTCCTCTACCGAGCTACGATCTCTGGGAAGAGCGACGAGGCATCCTATCCTGGACCGCGGGAGCTGTCTGGGGTGGTTTGACTGCAGCAGCGGATTTCGCTGAAAACTTCGGGGAACAGGAGCGTGCAAACAACTACCGCAAAGTAGCTGCGGAAATAAAAATGGCGGTTGAGAGACATCTCTGGCAGCCAAATTTGGGCTATTTTGCCAAATTACTCTACCAATCCGAGGATAAAAAGTGGCAGGCTGATCTTGCCGTTGACGCTTCACTCTGCGGATTATGGCAGTTCGGCATGTACACTGCAGATGATCCCAAGATTTCCTCCACGATGCAGGCTATCCAGGAAAGACTGTGGGTGAAAACCGAAGTCGGCGGGATCGCGCGCTATGAAGACGATGGCTACCACCAGATCAGTCAGGATATAAGTAACATACCTGGAAACCCCTGGTTTGTGTCCACCTTGTGGGTGGCTGAGTGGCTGGCTGAAACCGCTCTATCTGAAGCAGACCTGGCGGCTTCACTCGAACTATTGGTGTGGGCGGCCGAGCGATCGCTGCCCAGTGGGATCATGGCTGAACAGCTGCATCCCTTTTCCGGTGAGCCTTTATCTGTTAGCCCATTAACCTGGAGCCATGCAGCTTACGTTGCTTCTTTGCTCGCGTATTTAAGAGCCAGAGAGCGTTTAGTTTAAGCAATTTTAAATGAAGGAGAGCTAAAATGCCGAAGAAAGATTTCACAAAAACTGGACGTTCATGTCGGGTGACATTCGAGCTGCCAGCTGAGGTCAATGCACAAAAAGCGGTTTTATGCGGGGAATTCAACCAATGGAGCCAAAGCTCCCACCCCATGAAACGCCGTAAAGATGGCAGCTTCACCGTGACCATTTCACTGAAACCTGGGCAGCAGTACCGCTACAAGTTTTTGCTGGACGGGGAACGCTGGGAGAACGATTGGGCTGCTGAAGCCTACCTCCCAAACGAGCACGGCAGCGAGGATTCGCTGGTGATCATTGAACCTGTATAAACCCGGAGACCCAGCTCCCTCCCTAAAACTGGTTGATTTAAACGGCAATTGGATTGACCTCTCAGAGACATGGAGCCACGGTAGCCATGCCCTGCTGGTTTTCCTGCGGCATTTAGGCTGACTGACTTGCCGGGAACACGTGGTGCAGTTGCGCCAACACCAATCTGAACTTGAAGCGCGTAATACTGAGGTGGCAATTATCTCCTTTGGAACCCCCGCTCTGGCACAGAAGTGGATCGAGGAGACCCAAACCTCATTTCAATTTTTCATCGATCCGGAAAAGAAAGCCTACCAGGCTTATGGGCTTGAATCCTCATTAATCCGTTCTTGGCGCCCCAGGACCTGGTTAGCTTATGCGAGGCTGATGGCACAGGGGTGGCGATGGCGTGGGATTCAGGGCGACAGCGGACAGCTCGGTGGAGATTTCATCGTGGACCAGGGAGGGATCATCCGCCTGGCTCACCGCAGCCAGGATCCCACCGATCGACCCGCGCTATGCACTATCTTGAAGACATTGGATGAAATAAACAGCTCTCAATCTGAAACCCTGGTTGATTAAACCAAAGTGGAGTGCAGAACCAAAAATCGATGGGGATTGAGAAATGAAATTAACAAGCCTGATAAAATATAAATGATATACCAACCGGGTGAGGGTGATTTCCAACCAGGAGAGATATTCCATATGGAAGTGAGATACCTAGCAGGAGATATTGGGGGTACAAAAACCAGATTAGCTTTATTCTCGCCTGAAAGCGGTGCTTGCCAAATGATGGAAAGTGAGACCTATCTCAGCCAGGACCATTCTTCCCTGGAAGAAATCCTGCGGGTTTATCTGCATGATAAACCCTACCAGCTGTCCGGTGCCAGTTTTGGGATTGCTGGACCGATCATCGGCGGGCGAGCCCGGGTCACTAACCTGGAGTGGGT
>JALHTN010000653.1 GCA_022865865.1 Anaerolineales bacterium | reverse complement strand
GCAGCGCCTTCCGGAACACATTCAACCATGTCTCAGGGTCTTCTCCATAGGTATACTCCTGGAAGGAGTAGGATAGCTGCCCCAATTTGCCAGCCTCCAGCTCGGGCAGAACGAACACAGGAGGATTATCCATGGTAAATAATCCCACGACGGGTCTTTCACTCAGGTGGAAATGAAGCCCACTCAGGTATGTCAAACTGGGTCCTGCGTTGAGGGCCATCCCCTGCAAACCAGCAGTTTTCATTGCCGTTGCCACCCGATTCTGGCGTTCCAGATAGTTCACCTTATTTTTGTCAGCAGACATTTCTCCTCCAAACTCCAGGGTTTCGGAAATTATAGCCTCATCCCTGCCGTTCAGGTGGAATTTCTCCCTGTGCGAAGTATCTCATTAATATTAATTAAAGCGTACTTGCGCCAAAATCTGGGGTGTATAATTAACACCACGATGTTTGAGCTGCCCCTTTTCCCCTTGAATACAGTTTTGTTTCCTGGAATGCCTCTGCCGCTCCATATTTTCGAAGCGCGTTATAAGCAAATGATCGGGGAATGCCTGGAAGCAGACCGCCTCTTCGGGGTTGTCCTGATCCGTCATGGAAGTGAAGCGCTAGGCCCATTGGCAGAACCCCATACCATTGGATGCACTGCTCGGATTATGGAGGTTCAACCTCTGGAAGAGGGTCGTATGCATATCACCATCATCGGAGAGCGGCGTTTCCGCATCCTTTCCCTGAAATACGAGCTTCCCTACCTGGTTGGAGAAGTGGAGCTGCACCCCTTACCTGTTGATGATTCAGATAAATTGCTGCCGGTTGCGGAACAATTAACCCCCAAAGTACGCCAGTACATCAAGCTGCTCAATCAAATCGAGGCGGTTGATCTTGATCCTGATAACCTGCCTCAAGATCCGCTGATGCTAGGTCATCTAGCGCCTGTCCTACTGCAAATGCCTCCAGGTGAGAAACAAAATTTGTTAAAATCTGAGAGCGCCTTCGAATTGTTGGATTCCACCAACCAGGTTTATACTCGTGAAATCGCATTCCTGCGAGCCATTATCGAGCGCGACCAAGACCAATCACAAAATTCGGTATTACAGAATTAATCTTCTTGGTGCAGCTGAAAGTTATTGCTGAAAGAGTTCAGTAGACGCTTCAATGCAAAGTAAGGTGAAGGGAATTGAAATCATCTGAGTAAAATAACCAAGCCCAAATAAACCCATTCTCACTGGTAGGAAATGTTTACTGGTTGAATAAATCAACAACAGCTGCTCAGCGTAGATTTCTAACCAGGTCTCAGTGCAGGATATATTGGGTTACGATTACATTCCCGGATTATGTCAGAATCGCAGGAGGAGAGAAAAGTGATCGCTAAAATGAAGAATCGCAAACTGCTGTTTCTGGTACCGGTGCTCGCTGTAGCTGTACTGCTGCAAGCATGTACAGGCGAACCCGCCACATCCACACCATCTACCTCTGAGCAAGAACGAAAAGGCGAATTGAGGGTTGCTCTGCAGCCTATTGTCCAAACCGATCCAGCCTTCATTTCTTCTGACCCAGAGATCTTAATCGCCAGCAGTGTATTTGATTACTTGGTCGATGTTACTCCGCAAAACACAATTGCACCCCGGTTAGCCCACGAATGGATCGTAAGTGAAGATGGAAAAAGTTACGTTTTCTCATTAGTGGAAAACGCGACTTTCCATGATGGCACCTTATTCACTGCAGAAGATGTGGTATGGACATTTAACCGCCTGCGCGATCCGGATGTCGATTCTCCTACCAAAGACCTTTACAGCAATATAGATAATATCGAGGCTAGTGATCAATTTGAGGTCACATTCACACTCAAAGAACCCAATCCCTTCTTCCTATATGATCTGAGCGATAATCATGCCCTGATTCTGAAAGCAAATACAGCAGAACCCGGCAGCGATTTGAATGGGACTGGCCCATTCAAGCTAACTTCTTACAGTCCTGAAGACCGGCTTGTTGTTGAGGCAAACGACGATTATTTCCTGCCTGACCACCCTAGACTCGAGAAAATTGAATTCATCTTTTTCAATGACCAAACTGCCCAAGTTGAAGCCCTGCGCAGCGGTCAGGTCGACCTGGTGATGCTGCTCTCCGCTGACTTGTTCAACACGATCAAGGATGAACCCGGTTTAGTACCCCTGGAAGCTGCAACAAACAGCTTTGATCTCGTCCGCTTACGGGCGGATCGTCCACCAGGCAATGACCCACGCCTGATGCAGGCGCTCAGACTGGCTACCGATCGGCAGGCGATTTTTGATTTGGTTTTGCAGGGTTATGGTGCCAAGGGAATGGATACGCCAATCGGACCCATGTACAGCCAATACTTCGCAGGAGACCTGCAAGTACCTGAGAGAGATGTTGAGGCTGCTGTCCAATTGCTGGCTGAAGCAGGATATCCACAAGGGATAGATTTAGAAATGCACACACCGGATACCGGCAACCGACCGAACCTGGCGGTGGTATTGAAAGACCAATGGGCAGATGCTGGGATCAATGTCGAGGTGATCGTCGAGCCGGAAAGTGTCTACTATGGTGACGATGGCTGGTTGGCAGTTGATTTAGGCATTACCGGTTGGGGATCGCGGCCTTACCCACAGTTTTACCTGGACACGATGCTTGTTTGTGGTGCAAACTGGAACGAATCGCATTTCTGTGACAGCGATTTTGATCGCCTGGCAAAGCTGGCCGGCACGACCCTGAATGAAGATGAACGAGTTGAATCTTATAACCAAATCCAATCATTATTGATCGAGCGGGGTCCTACCTTGATCCCTTACTTTTTCTCCCAGTTAGGCGCCATCAACGAAAAATTTACTGATTTTCAAATGAAACCTTTCCCGGGGCGGTCCGATCTCTCGACGGTTCGCCTGGCCGATCAGTAGTTGTGACTTCGATATCAGAATCCTCCAGTGATTCGCTCGGCGTCGTCCCCTCCTGGTGGCGACGCCTTGTTGTATTCATGAACCAGCTTTTCACCAGGCCGGTTTCTGCAATTGGTACTACGATCACGATTCTCTTTTTGCTGGTCGCCGTACTCGCTCCTCTGGTTGCCCCGTATGGAGCAAATGAAATCCTGCCTGCGGAGGCTCGCCAAGCCCCCTCACCTGCCCACTGGTTTGGTACCGATAACCTTGGTCGGGATGTCTTCAGCCGTGTTCTCCTTGGAGCAAGAGAAATCCTGCTGCTGGCTGGTTTTGGGACACTTTTAGCTGTGATCAGCGGGACCATCTTCGGACTCTTAACTGGCTATCAAGGCGGTTGGTTTGATGAAATCACGATGCGCACATTTGACAGCCTGCTGGCACTGCCAGCATTACTGTTAGCCCTGCTGCTGCTTGGCACGGTTGGAAATTCAAGATACAGCATTTTGATTGTCATCGTCATTGTCTACACACCCATTGTAGCTCGCGTCGTCCGCAGTGTTGTACTGGCAGTAAAACCGCAGGGCTTTATCGAAGCAGCCCGATTAGGTGGTGAATCCAGAACCAGAATTTTACTGCGCGAGATCCTGCCCTCAGTTATACCCACGCTATCCGTCGAAGCAGCCCTCCGCTTTTCATATGCCATTTTTTTGGTCGCCTCGTTAGGATTTCTTGGTGTGGGTGTTCAGCCTCCCAGCCCAAATTGGGGTTTGATGGTCAAAGAAGCGCGCGCATATGCCAACTTGATACCTTGGGCGCTTTTCTTTCCGGCAGCTGCCATTTCCCTGGTGGTGATCGGTGTTAATTTGATGGCCGATGGAGTCAAACGAATTATGAGTGCTGATCAAGCAAATTGACAGGGACAAATTAATCACAGCTATGACAGGTCCTGGTACCCATCCTATCCTCGAGATTAATGAATTAACCGTGGCATACCAGCAAGGAGATGAATGGCTGGAGGCAGTGCGCGAGGTCTCTTTGCATATTAATGCCGGGGAGACTTATGGCCTCGTGGGTGAAAGCGGTTCCGGGAAAACAACCCTGGTCCTGGCGGTGATGCGTTATTTAGGGAGCAAAGGCGCAATTCTCAGTGGAGAAATACAGCTGAGAGATCTGAGCATGAGATCGCTTAATGATCAACAATTACGCCAGGTGTGGGGAAGCAAGATCGCTCTGGTCCCTCAGAATCCCCAATCCTCCCTCAATCCCTCTCTCCGCGTGGGCGAACAATTAGCGGAGGTGCTGCGGCACCAGTTAAATTTATCAGATCAGGCTGCTCACCAACAATCTCTTGGTTGGCTCCACAAAGTTCGCCTGCCGGATCCGGAGAGGGTGGCATCCAGCTACCCCCATCAGATCAGCGGTGGGATGAAGCAAAGAGTTTTGATCGCCATGGCCTTAAGCACATCGCCGAATCTGCTGATCCTGGATGAACCGACCACCAGCCTGGATGTCACCACACAAGCCGTGATCCTGGATTTAATTTCCGAGCTGATCCAGGATCAGGAGATGGGCATTTTGTACGTCACCCACAACTTAGGGGTGATCGCCCAATTTTGTGACCGGGTTGGGGTAATGTATGCCAGCGAATTGGTAGAAGAAGCTGAAACCCAAGAAATATTCTCTAGACCTTTACACCCCTATACCCAGGGTTTGCTTGATAGTATCCCCAAACTGGGTGATACAAAAGATCACATCCTGCTGCGCCCAATTAACGGCCAGATCCCACCCATTGGTGGTGGTCCTTCCGGATGTATCTTCCGCACCCGCTGCCCAATTGCCATTGATATTTGCACCAGCCGGCCTCCATTATTTCCTGCCGGAGGCTCAAGATCATCTCGTTGTCATCGCTGGGAAGAAATTGACCGGGCTGAGATCAGCGCTCACCAGAACCTGCCATCACCCGGGCCAGTCCAAATTGGACTTCCAGATGAGAAGCTAAATTCCCTCGAAATCAAGAATGTATCCGTCTCCTTCCCCATTCAGCGCTCAATCAGGGATGTCCTTTCAGGGAAACCTGCTAAAGCCGTGCGCGCAGTCAATGGGGTCAATCTTGAGATCGCACCTGGAAGCACCTTAGGTCTGGTCGGGGAGAGCGGTAGCGGAAAAACAACCATCGCCCGCAGCATTATGGGGCTCCAGGAGATCAGCGCTGGTTCAATCACACTGCACCAGGTCACCTTGCCAGGCAAGCTTTCCCAGCGAGATATAGAGACCTTGCGCCAGATGCAGATCGTATTTCAAAACCCGCAAGAGGCCCTCAACCCTCATATCACCATCGGGGAAACCCTGCGCAGACCTCTAATCCGCCTGCTGGGGCTTTCTAAACCCGAAGCCGATGATAGGGTCAAAAAATTGCTCGAAGCAGTTCACCTACCCATTGTGTATACAAACAGATTTCCAGGTCAGCTGAGTGGTGGTGAAATCCAGCGCATCGCCCTCGCCAGGGCAATCGCCTCAAATCCTGATCTGTTGATCCTGGATGAACCCATCTCCTCCTTGGATGTCTCCGTACAATCTGCCATGTTAAACCTGGTCAGTGAACTGCAGGACGAACACCACAACAGTATATTATTTGTCTCCCACAACCTGGCAGTAATTGGCTATTTGGCGGACCAAACCGCAGTCATTTACGTGGGCTCTCTGATGGAGATCTCTGAACAAGAGGATCTGTTCTCACCACCCCACCATCCATACACCGAAGCCTTGCTCTCAGCTATCCCACAATTTGATCCAGCCAGTAAAGGCACTCCCATTCACCTGGATGGTGATATCCCCAATCCAGCCGATCTTCCTGGCGGCTGCCCATTCCATACCCGCTGTCCGCGCTTCTTAGGCGAGATATGCGCCACGACTACCCCACCATGGCAGGTTGATCCGCAAACTGCTAAGCGCATTTTCTGCCATATCCCGATCGAAGATTTAGCTGCTTCGCAGCTGCAAAGTAATGTACAAGGATCTAGCAACCAGTAGAACCCCATGTCACGTTTTCTCATTCGCCGTTTAGCATTTCTTGCCCTAACAATCTTACTCACCTCCCTCTTGGTGTTCATTGTCACCCAGTGGCTGCCAGGGGATGTGTGCCGCATCATTTTAGGCCGGGAGGCGGGACAGGTTGCCATCGAGAATTGCCGGCAGGAATTGGGATTGGATCAACCCCTACCCATCCAATACTTGAACTGGTTGGGAGATTTCCTGACCGGTAATTGGGGCAATTCTTACAGCACGAACCTACCCATCTACCCCATGGTTATGGATCGCCTGCGTAATTCGCTCATATTAGCTTTGGTAACACTCGTCATCTCTGTGCCCCTGGCAGTCACCCTGGGCGTTATCGCCGGCTTGAATGAAGACAAAGCCATCGATAATACCATCAGCGTGGGCTCCCTGGCAGTGGTTGGTTTACCAGAATTTGTCACCGGCCTGGTGCTGATCCTGGTCTTTTCTTTCGGTTTGCGAGATTTGGGGTTGCCTTACTTACCCGCAAATTCTTCAGTACCCCCTGGGGCAACATTCTTGGAAGCACTGCCAATGCTGATCCTGCCTGCAATGACCGCCATGCTGGTTCTGCTGGCCTATATCGCTCGTCTCACCCGGGCGGGTGTGCTGGCTGAACTGCGACAGCCCTATGTCCGCACCGCTGATCTGAAAGGTTTACCGCGCCGGACTGTGATCGTCAAACATGTCCTGCGCAATGCGCTGCTGCCCACGATCACCGTGATCGCCATCAGTATCGGCTGGTTGATCAGTGGCTTGGTGGTGATTGAAAATGTGTTCAACTACCCGGGATTAGGCCGCATGATGATCTTCGCCATCGATCGTCGCGATCTACCATTGCTGCAGGCAGTCACCATGGTGACAGTATTGGGATTCGCCTTTGCCAATTTAGGTGCAGATTTGCTGTACGGTGTTCTGAATCCAAAGATTCGTTTGGAATAATCAAATCAAGGGAAGTCGATCCGATGCAAACTGATTCATATCTCCAATTAGCTGACTACCGACGGCAAGTATTCGATAATTATGCCAGGGTCCGCGAATCAAAACTCCCACCTGAAACCCGCTGGCAGCACTTTCGCAGCGATCAAGATCATTTATTCAAAACCCACCCGCAAACGGCACTTGATCCCGAACAGATTTTACAATTTTCCGGGCTGCGTTATTACCCCTATGATCCCGCTTATCGCTTCATCCTGCCAATCGAACCCTTGGTGGACCTGCCGGACGTCAGGATAAATTTGCAGGACGATGGTCCAATTCGCTTGCTTCCCATCGGGCGTATCTCATTTGAACTCTTTAGTGAAGTATATGCACTGACCATCTACTGGTTCCTGGGGTATGGTGGAGGGTTATTCCTTCCATTCAAGGATTTAACCAATGCCGCTGATACCTTCGCTGGCGGTCGTTACATATTGGACACGATCAAAGGTGCGGATCTTGGCCGGGAGGGGGATCACCTGGTAATTGATTTTAATTTCGCCTACAACCCCTCCTGTGCCTATAATTCTCGCTGGCAATGTCCTCTACCACCACCAGAAAATCAGCTGCCTGTACCCATCCCGGTTGGCGAAATGAGGTTCATTGGATCCGCCTAGTGTCCTTGGTTGACTCGCCCTCCCAAAATAGGTATAATCTGCACACATTCTTTATAATGACAACTCTCTCTGGGAGGAGTAGGTGTAGAAGGCGCTGACAGAGAAGGTGTGGCCGCAGGCTGAGAGCCCCCACAGTCGCCTCGCCCCGAATGTCGCCCGGAGCAGCTGCCGAAGAAATCAGTTAGCTGAAATATCGAGACAACAAGCGCTGAGAGTAGACCGGCACGGGAAGCCCGTTACAGCGAAGCCCCGCTGTTGGTCGGGGTAACGAGTGCGCTGGCCAAGAATGTCCAGCGAACAGAGGTGGTACCGCGGAAGTATGCCCTTTCGTCCTC
>JALHTN010000652.1 GCA_022865865.1 Anaerolineales bacterium | reverse complement strand
GTGATACATCCACAATCACAAGACCAGCCCGACCCAGAACCATGTAAGCTGTATCCCCGATAACTGTCAGGTCATTAACCGGTTCTGCAGGTCGAGCGAGGAAGATGTAAAAACCAATCACCCCCAGAAAAACGATGAGGCTAAGTCTCCAAGGACTGCGCTGGCGTGGTTGTTCGCTCATGTTGGAATGATTGTATAACAAAACTTGTAAATTTGGAAATTCTCTTCAAAGCTGGTGCTGAAATCCACCTAAGAATTGTTACAATTAGAAAGGCCGAACCACAATTTACTTGCGAACACCACATAGGACCTGGATGCTAGATAACGTTCAGAAATTAACTGGTATACAATAGAATTAATGGGCACATTAATTGCACTCCGGAATAAGCTATTCTGATATGAAGATAGAACCAGTTCGCTCGGTCAAGCCAAATTTAATAATTCTTGCCTGGAGAGATTACCAATGACAGAATTTGTTGGAAAAGGAAAGGTTGCCGTATTAAAAACCACCCCGGAAACGGTATTAGATGATATAGAAGAATTAATGAAGCTGGCTGATTTTCAAGCCGCACTACCGAAGGATATTCAAACCGGATTGAAGATCAACATTTCCTGGCAAACCTGGTATCCAGCGTGCTCTACAACTCCCTGGCAATTGGAAGGCGTAATCAAGTCCCTTCAGAATGCAGGTTATCAGGACCTGGTAGGAGTGCACAATGACACGGTGGTTGTGAACACAGAGGATGCAGAGATCAACAACAAACACAAGCTGATCACCGATCGCTATGATATCCCCTGCTTATACCTCTATAATGAAGATTTCGAGTGGATCGAATACCAACCGAAGCGCCCCCTGCTGGTGCTCGACAAGGTATATCCGGATGGTATTTTCATTCCAAAAGACCTGATTGGGATGAACATCGTCCACCTGCCAACAGTAAAAACCCATGTATTTACCACGATCACTGGAGCTATGAAAAACGCCTTTGGTGGGTTACTGCACCGCAACCGCCATTGGACGCACGCCGTGATCCATGACACCGTTGTTGACCTGCTCGCTATCCAGCAAGATATTCACCCTGGTGTATTCGCAGTCATGGATGGTACTTTCGCAGGAGATGGACCTGGTCCTAGAGCGATGCGCTGGCATGAGAAGAACATCTTGCTGGCCTCAGCTGACCAGGTAGCAATCGACGCAGTGTCTGCGAAACTGCAGGGATTCGATCCGCTCAACCTGCGCTTCATCCGTAAAGCTAATGAATTGGATCTCGGAGTCGGGGACCCGAAACAGATCGAGATTGTTGGCTACGACATTGAGCAGGAACCTGCCTGGAATTTCAAGCGTGAGGACACTTTTGCCAGCCGTGGTCAGCATATGATCTACCATGGTCCATTGAAGCCTTTCGAAAAAGTCCTTCTCCAATCTCCCCTAGTGCCCTGGGCATATTTTGCCAGCAACTTCTACCACAACGTATATTGGTATCCGTTTGTGGGCCGAAAACGCGTGACTGCAGCACTCGACACCCGATGGGGAAAGCTGTTCCAATCTTATGGTGACGGCCAGGTAGTTATGCCGGGTATGGAGCCAAAAACCGTAATGCAGGCTGTGGCTGGATTGACCATATTAGCTGCGGCCGCAATGGGTACGGCATATATGCTGCGAAGAAGGAATTAATCATTCCGTCCAGTTTGCATGAAAATTACTCCAGTAGGACCAAAAATTTCCTTTGGTTGATTTGCCTTCAAATGATCCTTTAGATGTTAACAATAGATCAATAAACTAATGACAAACAAATCTATGGATCAATCTACACCTGCGCCCCAAAGAACGAGTTCCTCAATTTCAAGAAAGCTCATCCCAGGGTTGTTGTTTGGATTCTTGGTATTCGCAGCTCTTATCCTGGTTGGGGATATCCGACAAATCGGGAATGAAGTGCGCAGCTTTCCCTGGCAGATCATGCCTGCGGTCCTTGGGCTTACCCTTTGGAACTATATACTTCGCTTCATTAAATGGCATTACTTCCTCAGACAGGTTGGAGTCCCCCACTTGCCGATTGTTGAAAGCGCCAGACTCTTTGTTGCTGGATTCCCCTTGGCAGTTACACCTGGCAAAGTTGGAGAAACCCTTAAGGGAGTGTGGCTCAACCAGCTGACCGGATTCCCGACCGCGAAGGGCGTTTCGGTGGTTCTGGCTGAACGCATCAGTGACGGCCTGGCAATGCTTGTCCTATCAGCCGTAGGGGTGATCGCTTACCGGCGTTATTGGCCGGCATTCGCAATAGTACTGGGGTTACTCATGGGGGCGGTAATTATCTCCCAGATCCGGCCCCTGGCTAAATATATACTCGCCTGGGGGCCGCGCCTGCCGCTGGTCAAGCGCTTTGCATCCTCAATCAATGATTTTTATGAAGGCACCTTCACCTTGTTCCGACCATTAACAGCCTTTGTGTCCGGTAGTTTGGGTTCTGTCTCCTGGCTGGCCGAGGGGGTCGGTTTTTACCTGATCTTGGTTGGGCTGGGAGTCACTCCAGGAATCGGCACACTCTCCATCGCGATCTTCGTGCTCTCTTTTTCAACAGTGATCGGGGCTATATCAGCTCTTCCAGGGGGGTTATTAGCCACTGATGCATCCATCATCGGAATGTTGGTCCTGCTGTTAGACATGGATGCCAACACCGCTGCCGCAGCTACACTGTTAATCCGGTTCGCCACCTTATGGTTTGGGGTGGGGATCGGTTTTATCACCTGGTTTTTTTCGCGTGATTTACTCACCATGCGTATTAACCGGGAAATACCACAAGACTGAGCT
>JALHTN010000651.1 GCA_022865865.1 Anaerolineales bacterium | reverse complement strand
TTCACCCTTCAAGGAATTAATTTCGGGGGATTACCCAGGTAGATTCCTCTGCTTTGCGAGTGACTTGCCTTTCAATGTGCTTTCGATTATATTCACAGCGAAAGCAGCATGCATAGATCAAGCCCTCCTGTGGTGGTTCAATGAGCGTATATGCAACAAGTCTCAAGAGCAATCATTGTATCGATCGCTATGAATAAGAAATATTTGTGGCAACGTAAACCACCTGAAATTATCAATCTATCTCGCTCACCAATATCAGAAGGAGGACCAATCACAAATGGGATCAAATCCAATTAATCTCGCCTTGCGTTTCATCCTTGAAATGGCAGCCTTATTCGCCCTGGGTTACTGGGGCTGGACTCAGCATGATGGCATCTGGCGTTTCGTGTGGGGCATCGGTCTGGTCGTCCTGGCAGCAGTGGTCTGGGGTACTTTCGCCGTTCCGGATGACCCCAGCCGCTCAGGCAATGCCCCGGTGCCAGTACCTGGGGCACTGCGGCTGGTGCTCGAACTGGCCCTCTTCGCGGCCGGCACCTGGGCTTTCTTCGCAGCCAACCAACCTGTATGGGGAGCGGCATTGGGGATTTTAACCGTCATCCACTACGCTTTATCCTACGACCGCGTGCTCTGGCTGTTAAAGAGATAGTTTTTCCATCTTTTCGCAGTCTTAATTCATTCCACTGGGAATAGAGTATTGGTCCCCAAGTTGATTCTTAACGAATGAAGAATCAACTTGGGGATGAAATACGATAAAGTAAAATAAGGGGGAATTACGAACTTATGCACAATTTGATACCGAAAGAAAGTCCCAATCCATTGCCAAACTTCTCTTGAAAGGGGTTGTTTTCATGGCAGTTATTGAACAAATCCACCAGCACCGCTCGATCCGCAAATATAAATCCGATCCCATCCCCGATGACCTGCTGAAAAAGATCTTAGAGGCTGGCATCCGCGCATCTTCATCTGGCAATATGCAGACCTATTCGATCATCGTGACCCACGATAAAGGTTTGCGGGAGCAGTTATACAAAGCCCACTTCGAACAGAATATGGTGCTGGAGGCACCGCTCCTGCTCACCTTCTGTGCCGACTTCCACCGCATGCGGCAGTGGCTGCGTATCAGCCAGGCCCCGGATAATTTCGACAACTTCATGAGCTTCATGATTGCAGCCATCGATGCCATCCTGGTCTCGCAGAATGTCGCCCTGGCAGCCGAATCAGAAGGCCTGGGAATCTGCTACCTGGGCAGCACATTTGCAAACTGCAACCAGGTCGGACGGATTTTGGAGCTGCCAAACAATGTCGTCCCAGTAGCCGGCTTCACCCTGGGCTACGCCAACGAAGATCCTGTCCTACGAGATCGTCTCCCGCTAGATGGTTTAGTGCACTACGATACGTACCATGATTACAGCGACGAAAAAATCTCGGAAATATATCGCGAAAGGGAGATCAAGGGTTGGGAGCGCTATATGAGCTACCCGCGGCTGCGCAAACTGATCACAGACTCCGGTGTTGAGAATCTGGCCCAGATTTACACCGAGGTGAAGTATTCGCGAGGCTCACACCAGGAGTTTTCCAGGAATGTTTTAAACTACCTGAAAGCACAGGATTTCATGAATTG
>JALHTN010000650.1 GCA_022865865.1 Anaerolineales bacterium | reverse complement strand
TTGGAACTTCAATGCGGGCGTGCTGCGCTCCACAAATTTGAGGGGATACTGCTTGCCGAGGTACCAGAACATCTCACCCTCGGAATAATTGCGAGGTCGATAGGGCTGTCGTGCACTCTGCTGGCTTTGCGCCTTGCGGATCCAGTCTGCGCGTGCTTCCAGGATGGCGAAGATCTGCTTTTCGGGGGTGTGCAATGGCGCACGCACGATCACCCCGCCACCCGGGCGGACTTCAATGCTGATGGTCTTGCGTTTTGAGCGGATGATCTGTTCAATTTTCATGTCACGATTATACGGCAAAGCATGGTTTGTGTGCAGAGGAATGATGTTAGCATTTTGGTCCGTCACTCTCAACGGGACGCTACCCCACGCAAGCCTTAGCACACCCCGACCGTGAACACGCCCACCCGACTTACTTCAGAGATTAACTAAAACAGGTGCATTCGGGGTGAACGCACCTGTCATCATCAATTTCCTGTCAAAGCCTGCCAGCTAACGAATGATCAGCGGCAGGCAAATGGAATAGTCACAATTAAATCCTGTGCCAGACCAATTCACACACTAAAACACCCAGCCTTATAGGGTTTCATTCACCTGTAAAGCGGACTGAGCCATCCTGCCCCACGAAGTAGACGGGTATCAAATTCGTACGAGGAATGGACAGAGTTTCAGCAGGCGTGGTAAACTGCCATTTGACTGAATCCGTGCCCCAGGCATAATCATTCCGGGCTGTAATCCACCAATCATAAGTCGTATTTGGGGTCAAATACTCTCCAATTGTGAAACTCGTATTGGTTGTCGTAATCATAGAATACCCACCTGAACCGGCTAGCGTCCAATGGACCCCATATTCTACTGCATTATCTACGGTTGACCACTCCAAATCCACTGGAAGGGAAGGAAGCATGGAATCATCTGCAGGTGCAAGCAAGCTGGGTGCGGGTAGTATTATCCCACCTGAACCAGTGGTGAATGACCATGCTTCCGAATATGGACTTTGAGTCTCGCCACACACTAAATAAGCCCGCCAATAGATGATTAGGGAGGGACCAAAATTTTGGGTAAAACGAAATTCTTGTATACCACCTGAAAAATTGCTCCCAAAAGAACGGAATATATGTGTAAAGTCAGCATCTCTTGTCATCTCAAGATACAGTTCAGTTGCATCGGGATCATTACCGTTGTTCCATCTGAATAAGGGGATTAAATTATCCAGATTAGCGCCATTGGCGGGTTCAAGCAGAGTGGGAGCATTTGAACAGAGCTGATTATTCATGATCAATGGGAGAAAAACACTGTAATCGTCTGGGGGTTGACAAATATTCCCTGTGCCATTCCAAAACGTAATTGTGGCTTTCCAAGCCAGGAATTCAGGGGTGTCTGGCTCGCATAGAGAAGTTTCAATAAAATAAAAGAGAATCAATGAAGACAAATTGACGAAACTGAGTGGAACACTGCCGCTCAGTTGGTTGGAATTCAAGCGGAGGTATTGCAGGTTACTGAGATTGCCCAGCTCAAGCGGGATGTTACCGCTCAGCTGGTTGTATTCCAGGCCGAGGTATTGCAGGTTACTGAGATTGCCCAGTTCAGGCGGGATGCTTCCGCTCAGCTGGTTGTCAGACAGGCTGAGGCCCTCCAGGCTGCTGAGATTGTCCAGTTCAGGCGGGATGCTGCCGCTCAGCTGGTTGTTATCCAAGTAGAGTAACTTCAGGCTGCTGAGATTGCCCAGCCCAGATGGGATACTGCCGTCCAGTTGGTTGTTATTCAGGAAGAGATTTGAAGCATGTCCACCAGTCACCGTCACTCCAAACCAGTCGTCCACCGTCGTGGTGAGCAGCCAGTTGGTGTTGTTCGTCCATCCTGCTCCGTTGGTACTGCCATACAATGCCACCAGCGCTTCGCATTCCACCTGGAGTAGGTCTGTAACCGTGCTGCAATCAAAAATCCGCACCTGTGCTGCCGTCAACGCAAGCTCTGTTGCGGTGGGTGGGATATACACCCGCTCTTCCGCTGGCTGGTGCAAACCTGCCTGAGGATTCCTGATCTCGTCCGGCAACTCTAGCTCAAGCATGCTTCTGGGTTCAGGCAGACCCTGTTGAGGTCCAATGCTTTTGGGAACTATTTCCATCGCCGTTGAGATTGGCAGTGCTTGGGTGGGTGAGGTTTGCATTAATAGCGCAATGATTACCAGGTAAACAAAAAATCGAACACAGTTATTTTTCATATTTCTCCATTGATGATCCATAAACCGACTAATAGGATAATTATAATCCTATTAGATAAAAACATGTAACGAACATTGTGAAACAATGGCCTGAATAAATGCCATAGGTGAGAGACAAACAATAGAGAATAGATTCGCTCATAATAGTGGGTGCACCCCTCTTTTGACTAGCCTACCTCCCGGCAAAATGAATGGTGCAGACGTCCGAATGCGATTGTGCTACATCTGGAAAGGATCACGCCACTTGTACCACCCTACATGCAAGGTAACATATATCCAATCTACTT
>JALHTN010000649.1 GCA_022865865.1 Anaerolineales bacterium | reverse complement strand
TCGCTGTAGGTATCAATCCACCAGCGGACACGAAATTTGAGACCCGATTTTCCGATCTTCATCACCAAAGTATCTACTTCTTTATCTTGGAGCACGCCTTGCGCGGTTTGAACTGCTTCAACAATGACCTGGCTGACCCGCTCCGGATCGTTGCCGTATTCAATGTCGATCTCGGTCTGAATACGATAGTGGGGATCCGGGTAGGAGTAATTTGTCACCTGGTTCTTACCGATAATCGAATTTGGCATAATCACCACCCGATTATCCCTGGTGCGGATGCGAGTGGTCCGCGCCCCAACTTGGATGATATCTCCCCAGGTTCCTAATTCTTGTATTTCTATTCTATCTCCAACCCGGAACGGCTGGTCAAAGAGAAGAATGAATCCATAGACCATATCGGTCAGCGTGTCCTGAGCTGCCAGGAAGATTGCAATAATCCCAATGACCAGCAATGCCAGCAAGATGGTGACATTCACACCGAAATTGTTTAATATTACTGTGATTGCGACAATCAGCAGCAGCCCGTACAATAATCGCTTGAATAAAATCCTCAATGATTCGCTGGCATCTACTTCTCCCTCTGGAACCGTATCACCTTTATGCCAGGTGAAACCTAAATCGATAAGTTTCCACAGGATCCAGGTTATGGCGAACACATATAATGCGAAATACACCTGGTTGAGAGCTGCTTTCCAGTAGACATGGATGAAGGGCAGTCTACCAGTCGCGAAATCAAAGATCAGAACGCTGATGAATAGATTGATTTGACCTTTGATGGCTGCTACAAACTCATCGTCTCGCTTACTCGAAGTGAACCCGGTTATCCATCGCAGCAGGGCATGCACGATCCGCGTGATAAAGAATGTACCCACCAGAAAGATTAATATGGAGATTCCCAGGTTGATCCAGTCTTCTCCTGTTAATCCGAGAAATACCTGCTTGTCAATACCCGAGTTTTTAGCAATGTCAGAGACCGCGTTTTGAAATGCGCTGGGGGTGGGGGTCAAATCTGGTATGGGTGTAGAGATAATTTCATTAGTTTGCGGCAATGTGCCACACCCTGTCGTGAGAAGCACCAGAACCGCCAATAACAAATAGGGAAGGAGTTTAGATCTAATCATAGCGTTTTCGAGTCCTGGTTGGTCGGTCTGATGGCACCTACTTCCTTCCGCTCGGGAGCGTCAGGTCCCAGGGAGGCCAGATGCCTGGAATACAGGTTGATTGCCGGCGCAGCGCTGATTCCATGGGCGAATACGCTCAACAAAACAGTGGCAATGATGGCTAAGATGATGGTCGGCTCAACGGACAAATGGGTTTTTTGCTCCAGGAAGATTAATCCCAGGATGATAGAGGCCAGACCGCGTGGACCGAACCAACCCAAGAACAATACCGAGGAGATATGCAATCTGGTACCCAGCATCGCTAATCCAACTGGCAGCATCCGTACCAGTGTTAAACTCAATAATGCATAAATCCAATAGGGTCCAATCAAATGTTCTATTTGAGGCATGGCCATCAAACCGAAGAAGAAGAATATGAGATAAATCAACAAGTCTCCCCACGCCTCGGAGAATTCGGCCATCCTTTCATGAGCCTCATGGTATCCCTCCCTGACAAGCACCCCAGCGACAAAGGCAGCGATAAAGCCATTACCGCCGACCACCTTTTCTGCCAGCCACCAGGACAATATCGCGATCGCAATCAGGACCAGCTGATGGGCTGAATTGGTCATCCAGCCCTTCTTTTCTGCATTGGCTGCCAAAAAACTACCTAGCCATCCGATCAGCAGGCCAACCAGCAAACCGAAGCCGATCTGCTGAACGGTAAAAACCAGCCAGGTACCATCCTGCAAGGGGGTGTTTGCGGAAGCCAGGGCGATAAACAACATCAGCAAGGGGATGGAAAGACCATCGTTCAGACCAGATTCCAGGTTCAGCGCCCGGCGGATGATGGCCGGTACCCGTTTGCTGTGCAGGATGGCTGCGCCCAGGCTGGCATCGGTTGGGGCGAGGATGGTGGCCAGGATGGCAGCTTCCCAGATGGAGAAATCACTGAATAACAATAATGCCACTATCCCGCCCAACATGATCGTCAGCGGCATGCCAATCCCTAACAAACGGCTAGGAAGCTGGTATTCCCGCATCACCTTGCGCAGATTAATTCTTGAAGCGTCAGAAAACAAGACCAGAGCCAGGGTAATTTCACCGATCACCAAAACGGTTTTATTATTTACCGGGGATTGGGATGCTTCTGGCAGCACAAAGAAACCCAACATGCCTGCAATCGTGAACACGATTGGTGCGGTGATAACCGTCGCCCGGGCGCGTTTTGAGATCAGGCTGAATAAGAATAAGACAGTTAGAAAAATTCCCAACAAGATCATTAGACAGACTCCACAGAAGCTTTGCGAATACGAACTGCATCGCTGATCAAGATAAATCCACCCACCAGAGCCCAGATGCTGGCTGCCAGATAGAGAAACTTACTGCGTCCCATGGGTTCTACGATCAGCATTATTCCGAGCACGATCTCGAAGATTCCAAGCAATAGGGTGGTCAGGGACCATTTGCGGATCTTCTGATCAGCCACCCGAAATCCTCCAAAGGTGTGCAGAATACCCGTCAGCAGGATTAATACTCCAAGCAGGGAGAACAGAATATCTTGCCTGATCCAGGCGTTGGTCAGACCACGAGTTAACATCCCCAAACCCGCAACTACGCCGATCGCCCCTGCTAAGATGCCAAGACGTTTGGCGCGCTCGCCAGAAGCGCTCCAGCGCAGGCTGATAATCCCGCTCGCCAGCCAGAACATACCCATGAAATTGGCCAAAATTGGACGGGTCTTTTCCGGCTGGAAAAGCAAGACCGCACCCAGGCTGATCGCCAGCAAGCCGCGGATCAAGGTGATGTAAAAAGCGATATTCTTCTTCATACTAGGCGGATTGATATCATTTTGATTGGCAAGAGACTATCTGATTATTCTGAGAATGACTCCAATATCCCACAGAGCACTTCATAATCTCTCCAGGTACACTTCCACGGCCTGTTCCAGGTTGAAGAACATGCGCTCATGACCTAACGCCTTTCCGAGTTCCGTTTTTTCAATCGTTTCAAATGCTTCCCGATTCAGGGCAGCTAACCAAAGCGTGACACCACTGGTTTGCAGCTTGTCATCAAAATCCAAAAACTGCTTGATGGAGGTGTATTCGAAATTGGGTACCGGGCTGCAATCCAGCACGACAATTTTTGGTTGGTGCTCGCGTGCTATCCGTGCAATCTGGTCAATCGCATGCGGCGCGCTGGCAAAGAACATCACTCCCTCGGTGCGCAGCATCAGCAGTCCAGGAAAGGTTTCATCATCTGGGTGATCTCTCAATGCCCTAAAGACATCCGTCCCAACTTTGCGGCCGACCCTGTAAACGGGGGGGTTGCTGGCCAGGTAGAGCAAGGCCAGTATGGACAAGATCACAGCCACCAGGATGCCCTGCAGCGTCCCAAGGATGATGACACCGAAAAATGCCACCACAGCCCAGATCCACTCCGTGCGGCGAACATTTCTGATCTTGCGAAATTCTCCCAACTTTACCAATCCAGCTGCGGCAACCAGCACCAGGGCTCCGAGTGTGGCTTGCGGCATTAAACTGATCAAAGGAGCAAGGAACAGCAAAGTGATCAGCACAACAGCTGCATTGACGATCCCCGCCAGCTGCGACCGGGCTCCGGCTTGGTCATTGACCGCAGTCTGCGAGGTGCCACCACCACCCGGCATGGCTGATGTCAGCCCACCACCGATATTCGCGGCTCCCAGGGCGAGCAGTTCCTGGTTTGCAGCTGGGATCTGGTCGCCATGCTTGGTAAAAGCGCGTGCCGCGGCTATTGATTCGACAAATGACATCAAGCCGATCCCCAAAGCACCGACCCACAGCTGTGAAAACAATGATAGGTCTGGAACAGTCAATGATGGCAATCCGGCTGGAATTGGACCAACCAACTTGATGCCCAAGGCACCTGTATTTAACAAGATTGAGGCCAGGATGCCAAACCCCACCGCGATCATGGCAGCAGGTACCCGCTTGGTCCAACGGGGAAGCAGGATCAGGATCGCCAGCGTGATGGCGGAGATCAGTACTGTCGGCCAACTGATCTGGTCTAGATTATCAAGAATCGAAACAATTGTTTGCAAAATGGGACCTTTAGCGAGGGAAAGGCCGAGAACCTTGCCCAATTGACCGACGAAGATCACCACCCCGATCCCAGCTTTGAAACCAGTCAATACCGGGTCGGAGATGAAGTTGGCGATAAAGCCCAGGCGTAGCACACCAGCTAAAAGGAGGAAAACTCCCACCAGGAAGGCCAGCGTAGCGGCAGGGATGATGTAGTCATACGGATCGCTGCTCTGCCCCACCCCAGCCAGGGTGGTCGCAGTGAGCATAGCGATGGTTGAAGTGGTGCTCACGCTGAGCGGACGGGAGGTGCCCAGCACGGCGTAGATCACCATCGGCATCAGGGCTGTATAGAGCCCAACTTCCACGGGCAAACCGGCGATGGTGGCGTAGGCCATGGCCTGCGGGATGACCACGGCTGAGGCTGTCAGCCCGGCGACGAGATCGAACCGAAAATCGCCCCGGGGGTATGCGGGCAGCCAGCCCAGGATGGGGATGTACTTCGCTATTCCATGCTAGATCTGTGCCGTTTGCATTTCTTAATCTCCTCTCCAATCGCAGGGTAAATCTCTAAATTCTTTTCGTTTGGGTATTGGTTTCATACCTCTACCCATGTAAATGCTATAATAACCTTTGCTGAAGTTTCGCAGTTAAAGGATTGTGTATCATGAGCAACCGCTACTCTGATTGGTTCCGCCAGGCTGAAGCCGACCTTCGTCATGCTCGTAATGCCTTAGAAGACGGCGATTTCGAATGGTCCTGTTTTGCTGCCCACCAAGCTGCTGAGAAGGCTTTGAAAGCTGTCTTTCTCAAGCAAGGTATGGATGCCTGGGGGCACACCCTGACTGTGCTGATCGGCAACCTTCCTATATCCATTGAATCACCTTCCGAAGCCCTGGTGGATTACGCCCGCATTTTAGATAAGTTCTACATCCCAACGCGCTATCCAAATGGCTTCGATTCTGGAGCGCCAACGGATTTTTACACCACGAACGAAGCGCAAAGCGCGGTTCATCAGGCGGAGGCCATCCTTGAATTCTGTCGTCATCAGATCGATTGACCGGAAGCAGATCCGGAATGCGGTTGAAACTTACGTCCTCGAATTGCGATCCCGGCACCCAGAAATCGTGCGAGTAATCTGGTTCGGCTCCTGGGTAAGCGGGTTGCCATCACCAGGGAGCGATGTCGACCTCTGTCTGATCGTCTCTGCTTCCGATAAGATTCCAAGGGATCGCGTCTCTGATTATCTGCCGCTCGGGTTTCCCGTGGGCGTCGATCTGGTGGTGTATACACGCGATGAATTTGAGCGCTTGCGAGAATCCTCGCCAGGGTGGTATACCGCGATCACCTCCGGGAAAGAAATATAAGCATTTTAAGGTTCGATAAGCAGGATATCAACCTGGCAGATTTTTATATATATCTGCCAGGTTTTCCATTTCCGATATCGCCAGAAT
>JALHTN010000648.1 GCA_022865865.1 Anaerolineales bacterium | reverse complement strand
TTATGCTGATAAAATCTGCACGCGCAAGCAGTTCCTCCAATGAAGTCATCTCAACTCCTGCATTCCTGATAAATTCAGGATCGATCTCAATGACGTCATTGCCAATCAGCTGCATTCCAAAAGCCTTTGCCCTCAACAATACAGCTTTTCCGATATCACCGATACCGATCACCCCTAAACTGGTTTCGCTCAGCGAACGACCAGGCAGCTTGTCCCATTGTCCGGATTTCACCGAGCGATCCATCCAAGGCTGGCGCCGGGCAAATGCTAAGATATAACCCATGACCGTATCAGCGACTGGTAAAGTAAATGCATTGGGGGTCCGATATACCTCGATCCCTAATTTTTGGGCGGCTTCACAATCAATCGAATCGATCCCAGTACCCCATTTGGAGATCACCTTTAACCGAGGAGCGCAAGCATTCAACACGCCTGGTGTATAGTGATCATCGCCACAGATAGTGCCATCAAAATCCCCGGCAAATTCGAGTATCTGCTGTTCTCCAAGGCGTTCATCCACTTCTGGGATGATTAAATCCAATTCATACTGGTCGAAGAAAGGTCGGAACCTATCCAGAAAGGGAACCATATATGGCGCAGAAAAAAGTATGGTTGGCATATTTTGCTAATCGATCGAGTTGATACTTAGATTATTGATGACCAAAATGATTAGAATTTATCACGTTTCCTGATTTAATTGGCTCATCAACAAATCCACGATCTTGAAATCTATTTCCTCATCAATATCCCATGCTTCAGCTGCATCGATTTCAAACATTAGAGGACGAAGACCAATCCGGTTTCGCTGAAGCTCTAACGTTTCCCTGGTGAAAATGTACAAGCATGAATTTTCTTCATAAACTGGTGGTAAATCCTGGGTTTGCAGCAGGATCGCCGGGTTATGGTTGATCGCCCGTCCGAGCTCATCCCAATAACGAGTCTGCCTGCGGGTGACCGAGAACAATGAGTCATAAGATGGATAATTTTGCTTCATTGTCCGGATGGCAGATGAAATGGTCTTGGCAGACAACAGTGGGCTGGTGCTGTGGGTTTGAAGGTAAAAATCCGCTTCTATCTGCTCGGTATCGTGCAGAAGCACATCATTCATTGGTGTTTCTTCAGCCCGGAGATGTTCCGGACGGATCAAGATCTGAACCTGAGGGAAATCTTCATTGATACCATCCATAACTACCTGACTATCGGTGTCGACAACGATTACCGCGATCTCCGGGCATAATTCCAAGGTCGATAGAATGTGGTGGTATAAAGGTCTTCCAGCTAGTGTCCGGTAATTCTTGCCTTTAACTCGCTGAGAATGATGTCTCATGGGTACTAATGCAACAATTTTCTTCATAGCGATTTTATTCTTTGTATTGGATTGGTTTTACATTTCTAGATTCATGATTATGATTGGTAGGGCTGTCACCCGGATAATAAAATGTTTTACGCAGGTCTTGGGTTAGAGGGCCACTTTGCTGGTATCCGCGATATGTACCCCAGAATTGCATCAGCCTGAACCAGATGATATTGCTGACCTCGCGGATAAACTTACCATCTCGCATGGTAGATGCTGAATCACTTACCAGATTGGTGAAAAACAGCCTGACAAAGTCAAAAAAACCAAACTGCTCATGAGGAAATATGCGCTTGAAAGCCATTGCTTCTCGCCGGTAGCGATTATACACACCCCTTGGTGTATCTTCATGGGTATGGATGATCTCAGCTTCAGCCACGTAGGACACAGTGCAACCTTGTTCTATCGCCCAGTGTGCCCATTCCAAATCCTCTAATCCGGAAAGCGTTTCGTCATAATTATGCTTTAACCAGAGGTCCTTGCGGATGGCTGCATTTGCATTATTGCAGAAAGGGTTGGACTGCTGAATTTTCGATTGCTCTGGATACCAGCGCGCAAAGATCTGATGCTCAGAAAAACGAGTTGTCGTACTCCCACGCTGTTTTCCATAGGCTAATCCAACCTTTGCATCTGTGAAGGGGGAAATCAACCGCTCAATCCAATCGGGATAAACCGGATACACATGAGCGCTGGCAATCACAATGATGTCGCTCATCGCATGCTTGATTCCAAGATTTAATGAACGTCCAAATGAAAACTGCTCGGGTTGTATGTTGAGGATCTGGACAGGAAAATCCCAATGATCCCTCTTTGCGATCTCAATTGTTGCATCAGATGAACCAGAGTCAACCAGGATAACTTCAAATGCGCTAATATTTTGTTGACCGAGACCAGAAAATAAACGTTCAATATGCTTTTCCTCATTGTATGCTCGTATAATTATTGAGCAATTCAGATCCGTCAATACTCGGCCTCAACCAACCGGATCAAGAGACCAGGTATCGTCTCGTTCGTAGCCCAGCTGCTGCAGGAGGTCACCGGTTGATTGTTTGAAGAAGTCGACATTCTCATGAGTGAAGTATGCCCGCCAGCCACCTACCTTACCAGAGCGAAATGTACCGGATTTCTTCGGCTGAACAGCTTTCCCAAGCGCGTCAATCGCATGTTGACGTTCAACTTTGGGTTGAAATCCTTTACCTTCGAGATAATCTAATATCAGATTGAAGGAATGTGCTTGATTTAAACGCAAATCCTCAAAGCGCAAG
>JALHTN010000647.1 GCA_022865865.1 Anaerolineales bacterium | reverse complement strand
TAATTAACCCGTGTGGCGTGATCTTGCATTTGAAATAATGGTAAGATTTATCGATTTGTCCGCTATTCAGCAAGTGACCATTTCGGACGGCTGTCATAGGTGAATAAATTTGAACAGGCGAGATTTCCTCAAGATTGCGGGGCTGGCGGTTGGTGGTGGATTGGTTACGGCCACATCATACTTAGCGCTCAATGACGAATCTCAGGACCCGGTAATTGATCGAGTCCCAATCTCCATTAACAATCTGCATCCTGCCCTGGAGGGTTTTACTGTTCTCCAGATCACCGATCTGCACCTCTACCCCCTGACACAACCAGCGTTAATTAAAAAAACAGTTATCATGGCCAATGAATTAAAACCTGACCTGGTCGTGCTGACCGGTGATTATGTCTGGCAAGATTTGGAAGCGATCCATGAGCTGGCTCCCATCTTATCAGGCTTGAATGCCAGATACGGCGTTTTCAGCACTTTGGGCAACCATGATTATTGGTTGGACGCGGATGTGATCACTGCAGCCATGGAATCCGCGGGACTACCGGTCTTAATCAATCAGGGACATTCCATCCAGCATGGAAATGGGTCTATCTATTTAGCAGGCTTGGATGATGGTTGGAGCGGGAACCCTGATCTTAACGCAACCCTTGATGGGGCAGCCTCCAATGAGCCAATCGTCCTGCTGTGCCATGAGCCCGACCTGGCAGATCAATACGCGCTAGATGGCAGGATTGACCTGCAGCTCTCTGGCCATTCCCATGGGGGACAAATCCGCCTGCCCGGGATTGGTGCCTTGATCCTGCCTTATCTGGGGCGCAAGTATGATCTGGGGTTGTACAAGGTAAATGATATGCAGCTCTATACCAACCGCGGTCTAGGTGTGATCAGCGAACCCGTGCGATTCAATTGCCCCCCAGAGATTTCGCAGTTCGTGCTCAATGCAGCTTAGCAGTATTAATCATCTCAGTATTATTCTTCATCCCGGAAAATAATTAAGTAATTCTCAATCCATGTCAAGAAACCCTTGTGCGGTGTCGTGGAGATACTATACACACAAGATCGTTCCACATGGCGGTTTCACTGATCCCGAATATGGCAGCGTTGGTTTAACTGAGGAACGTGCCCGGGTGCTCGAACCCGATTGCATGATTGCATCGGTGCCCTATTCCGCATTAGACCGGGCTGTAATCGATGATCACCCGGAGGGCTATTGCAAGCTGATCGTATCTCAAGAATCGCACCGCATTTTAGGTGCACACGTGATTGGAGAGCAAGCCCTTGAGATAGTCCAATAGTGGCGGCTGGTATGGCCGCGGACATGTGGGTGGAGCATCTCGCTGAGTTAGAATTGGACTGACCAGGTCAGCTGCATCCTGTTGAATTTTCGAGATCTGACTTACATGAACAGTAGCGGGATCGGTCTTTTAGTCACATCGCTGATTCGGTTAGGACGGCAGGAAAAAAGCCTGGTGGCTGTTGAACTCAATGATCATTTCCGGCAGATCTTTGAGCTTACCAAGCTGAATGAAGCCATTCATATTTTCGACCTTGAGCAAGAAGCGCTTCAGGCGGAGGGTTTGCTGGATTGATTACTCTTTTCTTGTGTCAGGACAAAGATAATCCCGCGGAAAACGCGGGATTTTGTTTTAATGATTCATTTAGCGTTGAAACTCTTCGTTCAAATACCAGTCTCTGCTGCGACGCGCCCTGATTTCACTGCATCAACTAAAGCCTGGTAATCACGTTCAGTCTGGTCTGCGTATGCCACCGCGAAATCGCCAATTGCCTGGGCGAAAGTGTCGTTTTTGCCGATGTATCCGGCAATACTGGTCTCATCCCCCGTTCGAGCATGGGCTCGAGCCAAGCACCAGGCACACACGCCTAAATAGGATCTGAAGCTATCATAATCCATCTCAGATACCTCAGCCGAGCCCTTCATGTCTTTCAGCTGTCGCCAGTAGTATTCTCTGTCGGATAATTGGCTGGTATGCCATCCCAGGAAGATGTCGCTGGTAGCCTGCATCAGCCGCTGGCCAGTCACCACTCGCTCAGCATTTCCTATAGTCCTTGGTTTGCCAACATAGGCCTCTAAAACTGATGGGCCAGCTTCCTTGAGCTGTAATATCAGGGCGTTGCCACCAGCCTGGCTTTCGAGCAGAATGATCCAGCAGAGTGTTCCGACGCTGCCCACCCCGCCCACTCGCAGAGCGGCATCCTTAAATCGAAATTGATTCAGCAGGTAGCGCCGTTCGTCCGGCAAGCTCTCCAGGTACTGGCTCCAGGAATCATTGATCCACTGCTCCGTCATTTGGTGAAGATTATCCGGATCAAAAAACCTCTCAATATCCATTTCGCGGAGTGGGACCAGCAGCGGGGGATCGCTGATGATCCGCCGTCTCCCGTTTTCGATTTTGGTCAGCTTTTCCAGGGTCTGCTGGTGCGTTTTTCGGCTTGCTTTGCTCACCAATTTCTGGACGCTTTTACCTCCCTGTTTGGATGTTTTTTCAAACACCTTCAGGACAGAATCGACATTTACCTGGTAGTACCACACATCCAGGACATGTTCCTGGGAGAATTGTTCCATCGCATAAGCATATACTTTGGCTGTATCGATTGCCAGGCGCTGGCATTTCTTTTCGCTGAAGCCATTTCCCCGGCCGGCGACGACCGCGCTGGCAGCTAACCGTTTCAGATCCCATTCCCAGGGACCCAGATAGGCTTCATCAAAATCGTTGATATCAAAAACCATTCTCCGCTCAGGGGTCGCGAAAATACCGAAGTTTGACAGGTGAGCATCCCCACACAATACCGTCTCCAATCCAGATACCGGGCTCTTGGCCAGGTCTGAGGCCATCAC
>JALHTN010000646.1 GCA_022865865.1 Anaerolineales bacterium | reverse complement strand
TTTCAACAGCGGCGATGTATTCGTCTTTTCCGGCTTGTGAAGATGTATTGTATGTACCGCCTTCTTGAATGGCGCGTCCCAGGGAATCACCGAAACTTTCATCAGCCGGATAGCCTAATCCATTGAATACCTGGTGCATTTCAGCCTTGATCCGGTCGACTTCCGTCAGACCAAGCTGGTGGATTTCTTCCGGTGTCAGGTCAGTGCTGGTTTCATCACGCAGCTTATAGGCGTAATATTGCTCCCCATTAGGGAATTTCCAGACTCCAGCATCGCTTGTAGCGATAGTTTCAAGATAGTCCAGGTAATCAATCAATTTTAAATATCCCGGGATGAAGGAGATTTCAATCTCCTGTAAGGCTGCTTCACGGAAAGCCATTTTTTCATCCATTGATAATTCCGCAATTTCATCGATCGATTCGTTGAAAACTGAATACACGGGAAATTTCTGTGGTTCGATCGTGTCCGGATTATTGGAGCGCATCCCCAGGTATTCGCGCAGGTTGCTTTGGGCTATGCTGATAATGAAATCAGGGGCGATGACACCTGCCTCTTCACGTAATTTGAGCCCTTCGAGAAGTTGGTCCACCTGGTGATTGACCTGCGATAAGCGTGAAATATAGTCTTCGGCGTTCTCTCTGGTTTTCAGCTCATGGAGCTCGGTGAATAACTCATTTAAGGCGAAATCATAGCTGAAGATAAAGTGAGTTATTGGGTAATCGTTGTACATGAACTGGTGGCCACGTACCCTGTTGTCTAAATCCCATTCGTAGATATCATAAGACAGCTGCTGTTCGGGTGTGAGCTGCTCACGGTCATATGTGCGCAGTAAATCAAGGATGGCAGCCTCCAATTGCTGGGTCTGGCGGAGATATGCATCAGAGATGTTGTTAAGTTGATCATCACGCAGCCCAAATTCTTGAGAGAGATGGGCATAGGTCAGGGTCTCAGGCTCACGGAGCAGCAGTTGTTTATATGATTCATCAAAGAATTGGTCGATTGATAAGCCTTCCAGGATGTTGATGATCTCATCAATAGAAGTTCCGGTTTCCACTATAGGTTCGGAGGTCGAGGGTGATTTCGTAGGCGTGGGAAAAATTAATTTAAATGTCGGAATGGCGGTTAGTGCTTCAGTCTTTTCAGCCTCAAAGACAACCGGATCAGGGGTTTGGGTCCCACCGCAGGCAGCTATGATAATGCAAATGAGCAGTAGAGGGATTACCCGGTTGGCTGGCTTGGATGTCATCTTCATTATGTTTTCTCCAGGATGTGAGCTTCTCTTTATTAATACAACCCAATGTCGATCTCCGTTCAATGCAAGACGGAAAGATCGAGATTAGCACAGGGTGTAATGGATTACCAGCCTCCAGGGGATGGTTTGAACCAATACTGGGGAGGGATATGAACTTGGGATCAGGTTATTAAATCGAGGTTACCATGAGTTGCGCGCACAGCGGAACCCAACGTCGGCTTCGCGGAAAGTAGGTGGATTGTGGCTGCGCCGGTTCACACGAATATCCACCCAATCACTATTGTAGGAACCCCCGCGCAGGACTTTCTCCCAACCCGATTCAGGTCCTTGGGGGTTGTCGGGTGGCTCCGAAAAGTAAAAATTGGCATCATACCAATCCGCTACCCATTCGCGCACGTTTCCCGCCATATTGAGCAAACCGTAGGGGCTGGCGCCATTGGGATAATCCTCGACCGGGGTGGTGGCATCCTGGCAATCCCCATTGAGTCCGATGAAATTCACCAAGGAACAATCGGGAGCAATATCTCCCCAGGGATAGAAACGCTCGTCCTGATCTCCACGGGCGGCTTTCTCCCACTCCGCTTCGCTGGGCAAACGTTTGCCGACCCAGGTGCAGTAATCGCGCGCGTCGTACCAATCGACATTGGTGACTGGAAAATTGTTAAATTCAGGATTGGTATACTTGGCGCTTTGCAGATCAGCATCGCCGAAATCTGGGGGACGGCAGGCCTCATACGCCACGCACTGCGCATATTGTGCGTTGCTGACCTCGAACAAGTCGATA
>JALHTN010000092.1 GCA_022865865.1 Anaerolineales bacterium | reverse complement strand
CCTGGGATACGCGCAGCTCAACATCGATGCTGTGGGAAATCTGGGCGGAATGGACGGCTACCAGCATTACCACCAATTCCAGATTTTGGAGTTCCGCCGACCGGAATTCGAGGTCACGGCGCGTAATGAAACTGAAGGTCCTTATTTTGCCGGTGAGCACGCGATTGTCGCAGTGGAGGCGAAATATTATGCTGGGGGACCACTACCCAACGCAGAGGTTTCCTGGCAGGTGAGCTCTTCACCAAGCAATTACTCACCACCGAATTGGCCTGATTTCAATTTTGGTATCTGGCAGCCCTGGTGGTGGTACTACGAGCCCATGATAGCTTATGAAGGCTTTGGTCCCATGGATATGGGTTTCGGCGAGGTTGAAACCTATGAGGGGGTGACCGATGCCGCGGGCAACCATTTCTTGCGACTGGATTTTGACGAATCGGAAGAGGCACGCCCCTTCAGTGTAATAGCGGAGGCGACTGTATTTGATGTCAACCGCCAGGCCTGGGCGGGTACCACCAGTTTGCTGGTGCACCCGGCTGAGCTGTACGTTGGTTTACGCAGTGAACGCATTTTCGTGGACCGCGGCGATCCGCTGGAGATCGAATTTATTGTTACCGATCTGGATGGCAACCCCGTGATCGATCGCCCGGTCAAAGTTACCGCCGCGCGCCTGGAATGGAAGCACAGCAAGGGTGACTGGCGTGAAGAAGAAGTTGACCTCCAGGAATGCACCCTGGGGTCGCAATCAGAACCCGTGACCTGCACTTTTGAGACACCCGTGGGTGGGCGCTACCAGATCAGCGCAGAAGTTACGGATCAGCTGGGACGGCGCAACCTGAGCCAATTCACCCGCTGGGTGAGCGGAGGCGAAAGCCCGCCATCTCGCAAGGTGGAACAGGAGACAGTGACGCTGATACCGGATAAAGAGAGCTACCAGCCAGGGGATACCGCCCAGATCTTGGTCCAGGCACCTTTCAGCCCGGCGGAGGGTTTGCTGACGGTCAGCCGCAGCGGGATCCTTTACACAGAACGCTTCGATATGGAAGAAGAATCGATCACCCTGGAAGTACCCATCGAGAGTGAATATCTCCCCAACCTGGTATTGCAGGTGGATCTGGTTGGATCGGCACCCCGCATGGATGATCAGGGAGAGGTCGTGGCAGACATCCCGCCGCGTCCTGCATATGCCTCCGGGCAGCTGCAGCTGAGCATCCCGCCGACTCAAAGAACGCTGACCCTCAAAGCCGTACCGCGAGAGACTGAACTTGAGCCAGGTGGTGAGACGCTGATCGATTTAGAGCTCACAGATGCTGAAGGGCGACCAGTGGCGGGTGCTGAACTGGCGGTTGTGGTAGTCGATGAAGCCATCCTGGCATTAAGCAATTACCAGCTGGCCGATCCGGTGGCGGTCTTCTACCAGGATCGATCAGCAGATTTAAGCAGCAGTTACGGGCGCGCAAGCATCATCCTGGTCGACCCGCTGGCTTTAGAAGTGACAGAAGAAGCTGAACGATCGCTGGCGGACAAATCCATGGCTACTCAATCTTTGGGGGAGGGGCTGGCGATGGAAGAGGCTCCCGCAGCTGCTCCGGCAGAGGATATGGCTGGGTCAGCAGCACAGCCGGCGATCCAGATCCGTTCAGATTTCAACCCCCTGGCAACCTTTGCGCCGGAGGTGAGGACAGATTCGGACGGCAAGGCCCGGGTGGAGGTGAAATTACCAGACAACCTGACCCGCTACCGGGTAATGGTGGTAGCAGTGGATGACGGAAACAAATTTGGTTCGGCAGAAGCCAACATGACTGCCCGGCTGCCCCTGATGGTGCGCCCCTCGGCTCCACGATTCTTAAATTTCGGGGATAAGTTTGAACTGCCCATTGTAGTCCAGAACCAGACCGACGAGCCGATGATCGTGGAGGTCATCGTCCAGGCTGGCAATATTGAGCTCGTCGGCAGCCCAGGTCAGCGAGTGACTGTGGGAGCCAATGATCGCCTGGAGGTTCGTTTCCGGGCCGAGACGGTTATGGCAGGAACCGCTCGCTTCCAGATCGCGGCTGTCTCCGGGGATTACGCCGATGCCGCGGTTATAGAACTGCCGGTTTACACCCCCGCGACGACAGAAGCTTTTGCTACCTATGGCGTCGTGGATGAAGGCAGCATTGTCCAGCCGGTTATGGCGCCCAGTGATGTCTTCCCGCAGTTTGGCAGCCTGGAGATCAACACTTCTTCTACCGCACTGCAAGCCCTTACCGATGCGGTGATTTACCTGGTCTCCTACCCCTTTGAGTGCTCAGAGCAGATGGCTTCCCGCATCCTGGGTGTGGCTGCCCTGCGGGACGTGCTGGCTGCATTCTCAGCAGAGGGATTACCCAGTCCAGAAGAAATGGAAGCCGCGGTTGTGCGTGACATCGAAATGCTGGCAGGTTTGCAGAACTACGATGGTGGCTTTCCTTACTGGCGCCGCGGCCAGGATTCGATCCCCTTCAATACCATCCACGCTGCCCACGCGATGCAGCAGGCGCGGGACATGGATTACGCAGTACCAGAAGAAATGTGGTTCAGTTCTCTGGCCTACCTGCAGGACATCGAGAGTTATTACCCGCCCTACTACAGCAAACCTACCCGCCAGACGCTCAGCGCCTATGCGTTATATGTGCGCATGCTGATGGGTGACCGGGATGTGGATAAAGCTCGTAACCTTTTCCACGAGGATCCGGTGGAAGATCTGCCTCTGGATGCAATCGCCTGGATCTGGCAGGTGCTGATCGATGACCCGGATTCCAGTGAGGAATTGGATGTGATCCGCAGGCACGTCAGCAACCGCGCCGTGGAGACGGCTGGAGCGGCAAACTTCACCACCTCATATGATGACCAGGCTTACCTGCTGCTGAACTCAAATCGCCGTACTGATGCCCTCCTTCTGGATGCCATGATCGCTGATGATCCGGATAATGAACTGATCCCCAAGCTGGTCAACGGGCTGCTGGCCCACCGCACCCAGGGACGCTGGTCGAACACCCAGGAAAACGTGTTTATCCTATTGGCGCTCGATCGCTACTTCAACACTTTCGAAGCGCTGACACCGGATTTCGTGGCTCGCATCTGGTTGGGAGATACGTACGTGGCTGAGCACGAGTTCGTTGGTCGCACCACTGAACGGCATCAGACCAACATTCCCATGGCGTACCTGCTGGACAGTGAAGAGGAGACCCAGGACCTGATCTTGAATAAAGATGGCCAGGGGCGCCTGTACTACCGCT
>JALHTN010000091.1 GCA_022865865.1 Anaerolineales bacterium | reverse complement strand
AGCATGCGCTGCGCGAATCGCAATAAATGCATTGGTGTTGGCAGCCACGGTATAAATTCATGTTGTACTTCAACCCAAACCAATCATCGGGTTGTCTAACCGAATTCAGCAGGACTTTGGCTGTGATCTCTTTGATCATCTAGGATCGTTTGAGTACTGGAAATCTCGATAAACCGTTTTGGATATCTTCCCGCGTCAATTTCGGGCTAAGAGTTTTTCCCTCTGCTCAAGCCAATCTTTCAAAGGTGGGTCTACCCGGATAAGATCCCGCCATTCTGGTTTTGTAAAGTATTGTTCATAACGGAACGTGATCAACTCGTTCAAGGTGGTGGGTCGTAAGTGGGGTGGGTACTGGGTGTGCATGTGCAGTGGATAGTTGACCTGATGAGGCAGTTCCATGATTTCTGATTGCTGGTAACAGGTCATAGTGCAGCCTGCCAGTACTGCCTGGTGGATGAATATCGTGTACAAACGATTCTCTTGATAAAAATCGAGAAGTTGCTTGTCTTGATAAATCTCCAAGAAGGTGTCACGCCAACGCAGGAGCAGTTTATCCTCAGGTCGGACTACCAGCATTCCAGCATTAATGTATGGGCGCATTTTCACCTGGTCAGTGCTGGTGACCATAGGGTAAATGTCGTCTTCACTCACCCCGCAGAATTTGTAGACGAAATCCCAGAACGAGTCGATTGGTTGGTTGTAGGGATTCCCTATCAGGAGATGATCCACCGGGCGGTAGCCCAATCTGATCCCACCGTTAAGGAGCAGCTGATCCAGCGAATTAACCACCAATGCAGCACTATCCATCCAGACCAGTTGGGTACACTTTCCTAAAGATAGGGCTTCTGCGGAAGCAGATGCCACGACTTTCCCTGCAAACGGAAAACTGGCTGCCTGGGGATCGATTTCAAAGGAGTGGAGTTGTACATCCAGTTGCTCAATCTTTGTGTGCAGGTTTTTTGGCAGCTGTCCCTCCCCTTGGGGCATCATCAGCAGAAAAGGGAGGTCTGAGAAAGCCCCCGCGAAGTTGCGAGTGCTTTCTGCCATCAACAGGGCTTTCGAAGCATCGTTAGTTCCTGCGGCGAAACAGGCGAATATCATTTCATGCATGCTGTCACCAATATACGCTTTTCCAGTGGCGTTTGGTCAGATATCTTGAGTCACCCACCTGACCTGATAATGAAACCCTGCGAAGGCTTATGACCGGTCTGGAGACTGAAGCTGTGATTCTTGTCCCCTATGTGATGTTGTTCGAAACTGATCCCGGATCCTTTAATCGATTTTGAGTGGAAAGACAATCTGGGTCATCAACTCTTCCGGGGCTACCTCGCCAGGATCGTTCAAATAGAACTCATATGCGACCCCTGTTGCTTCGTATCCCTGTTCTTCTACCCAAGCTGTGAGAGCGTTGTACGCTGGTTCGATCTTGTTGTAGGGACCGGTGTAAAGACAGCGGGCGATTTTCCCTGCAGGGACCTCACCGGATTGGATCTCATCCTTGCCTGGCAGATTGCTGGAAACCGGGAAACCAATCTCTACCTCCATATGGCTCATATCAAAATTGAAATAAGCTGCATATGGCGCTCCAGCAGGCTGCGCTCCCAGCAGTGCTAAATACTGTCCGATAGCCCCGTAAGCTTTTCCCAATTCCTGGGGCAGATTCTTGATCGATGTGGTGGTGTGGATGAACAGGGTGGGCTGCCGCGTTTGGTCGATGAATTCGCAATTGTAGGTCATGATCGAGTCTCCTTAGTTTTGAGTAAATAAAACATGAACTTTTCACACCCCTAATATTATAACAGAACATTTGTTCTAAGTCAAGATTATGACAGATTATGATAGATTATGATCAAAATCTTGGTAAACAGGAGTTAAGGATAAGTATCCCGATTGAATAAAAATACAAGAATCGATACATGTTGTCTGGAGCAGAAGAAGTTTGAATTCTCCCAGTTATATTGAGTCTGGACAGCAGAAGGAGTCAGGCTGGTTTGAAATCTTTCTCAAGCAAACGATTGGTCATGTCCCAGACGTCGCATTGATTGTCTTCCATATTATTAATATCAAAATAACTTGGGGAGGATGCCTTT
>JALHTN010000645.1 GCA_022865865.1 Anaerolineales bacterium | reverse complement strand
ATGCTGATCAGCCTGGTGCTACTATCTGCGAGCGCAGCATTATTTGTACCTGATTGGCCGCTGCAGAATTTGCGGGAGATCCTTGCTTACTCTAGCTATAATCCTCCAGGTACTCCGGGAGCAGCATTTGAGACATGGCTGCCAGCAACTGGTCAGCAATTCGGCTGGGCATTAAGTGTTTTTCTTGGTTTTGTTTTGGTCCTGGAATGGGTGCTTGTAAGGAGAAAAGAATTTCGCTGGTTTTTATGGACAGCTAGCTTAACGCTTGTGATTAGCCAGTGGATCGGTATACAAACCGATCCTGGAAATTTCATCCTACTCTATTTTCCGCTTGTGCTTGTGTTTGCATTTTGGGTTGAAAGATGGGGTCGACCAGGTGTTTATGTAGTAGTCCTCGCTATGGTGTTGCTATTTATCGGACCATGGGCGATATTTCTCGATACGATCGCTTCTGGAGATCAACCGCTGCAGCATCCAGTGATGTTTTTCCCCCTACCGTTTTTTCTGCTGATCACCCTGTATTGGGTCAGGTGGTGGGGGATTAAACCGAGGAGATTGCTTGTCGACGCGCTGCGCGAATACGAGGAACAAATCTAGCTCCAATCCTATGCAAAGGTAAAACTTGGTCTAATTGGCATTTTTATGAAGAATTTTATACCTTCAGGAAACCCGGTGTGTAAACCATGTATCATACTTTGGGGGGCTTGAAAATCAAGAAATGAATTTTCGCTGGTACGCTGGTTTTTTTATTATTGGTCTTCTGGTTATGCTGGGAATAGCTTCGCTAGAATCATCTCCCGGCTACATGGATGCTGATTATTACTACGCCAGTGGCTTGCGTATAGCCACAGAGAAGACTTTTAGCGAGCCGTTTTTGTGGAATTATCTCGCAGATCCTGGTGAATTGCCTCAGCCAGCTTTCACCTACTGGATGCCCTTTGCTGGAATCCTTTCAGCACTTGGCATCGCTCTTACGGGAAAAGAGGGTTTTTGGGCGGCAAGATTTATTTTTATCCCTCTTGCAGCCTGTATACCCCCCCTGACGGCTTATCTGGCAACCACTTTCACTCCCAAAAGGTGGGCAGGCTTGCTGGCGGGTGCATTAGCGTTATTTTCCTGTTTTTATCTTGTTTATTTACCCAATACAGAAACATTTGGTATTTATATGTTTTTTGGGGGAGTTATGTTCCTGTTAATATTAAGATTGCAGCAGGAGGCGAGAAAGGAGACTTCCATTGGGGGGAATAACATTCCCGGTGGAACACAAAGAACCGGTACAGTATCACCCATGTGGGTTTACCTCGCTGGTGGTGGAATTACCGGTCTAATGTATATGACCAGAGCGGATGGATTAATTTGGTTGCTGATGTTCGTCTCCGCAATCGGCATGCAATGGGTTTTTAATAATTCTAACCGTCCAGAAGGTGAGCAAAAAAAACCAACGAATTTCTTTTGGATTGCCCTCCTATTATGTATATTGGGATTTGTGATTATTTCCAGTCCCTGGGTGATACGTAATTGGCAGATTTTTGGAACAATATTTGCACCTGGAAGTGGGAGAGCTCTTTGGTTGACTAGTTATGATGAATTGTTTGCCTTTCCATCTGACCAGCTGACTTTCACCAGATGGGTAAATGGGGGTTTGGGTTCAATTCTCCGAGCGCGTGCATGGGCACTTGGTCTTAATGCTGCATCCACATTTGCAGTACAAGGCGGTATTTTTCTAATGCCATTAGTTTTAGCAGGGATATGGATTTGGCGGAAAGATTGGCGGGTGATTGTCGGTGGTCTCGGTTGGTTGGCGATTTTTCTGACCATGACATTTGTTTTTCCATTTCAGGGGGCACGAGGTGGTTTTTTTCATGCTGGGGCGGGTTTCCAGACCCTTATCTGGGCTTTGGTACCCGTGGGATTGTACGAATTCGTTGATTGGGGTCGGCGAAGACGAAATTGGAACCCCGGTTCAGCAGTTGTTAAGTTTTCAGTCGGTATTATTGGGCTGACGATTCTGGTGACAGGTTTTGTAACATGGCAACGATTAACTGGCGTTTCTGGACCAGTATCAGCATGGGGAGCGACAGAACGAGCGTACGAGGAAGTTGAGGCTTATCTCAAGGAATCCGATGTGCCTCCAGACTACATCGTCATGGTGAATAATCCCCCGGGATACTTTGCGATGACCGGACGACAGGCAATCGTCATTCCGGACGGCGATTTTGGTGCAACCATGCGCGCAGCAGAGAAATACGAGGCTCGCTATCTGGTCTTGGATCAAAATTACCCACAGGGATTGGAAGAAATCTATCGAGAACCAGATAATTATCCGGGTTTAAGGTACTTGGAAACGATTGCAGAAATGCACATTTATTTATTGGAACCATAGCGGATATGCGTTTTCTAAGTCAACGCAATACAATTATTGGAACACTAGGGTTGTTGGCTGCCATCTCATTGGGAGCCTACCTGGCTGCTTCGGAATGGATCCTGCAGATAGGATTTCCCCTGGATGATGCCTGGATTCACCAGACATATGCACGCAATTTGGGTGCAAATGGTGCCTGGGAATTCTTACCAAGTCAACCTTCAGCAGGATCCACGGCACCAGCGTGGACACTTATGCTCAGTTTTGGGTATTGGCTGGGATTAAATAAATACATATGGACATTCTTGCTGGGGTGGTTGTTGCTTTGGGCGTCGGCAGTAACCGCAGTATATGGCTTTATGAAATTAGAGCCGAAACATGCTCTTTTCGGTTTTTTCGCTGGCGTGGCGATCATTTTTGAATGGCATTTAACTTGGGCGGCAGGTTCAGGAATGGAAACTCTACTGGCAGCCTTGGTGGCATTGATCGTTCTGCTTTGGGTTATTCGATTGAGTAAGCAGAGCGGAGATTTGAGTGCTGCTCAAGGTTGGAACTGGTTTGGAGTTGGGGCATTGATTGGATTTGGTGTTTGGGTGCGTCCAGATGGAATTATCTTGCTGGGAGTCGCTGGGCTGACATTGCTGTTGAGCAAGGCAAAGTTCTCCACGAAGATAAAGGAGGGTATCTGGTTGGTAGCTGGAGTATTACTGCTCACACTCCCATATCTAATATTCAATTGGGTCCTAGCAGGGGATTTCTGGCCGAATACCTTTTATGCCAAACAGGCCGAATATGCTATTTTGCGGACTTCTCCATTATGGCAGCGCTTCTTGAATATAATTCGACAGCCATTAACTGGGGTGGGAATTATCCTACTGCCCGGTTTTTTTTGGTTTGGGTATCGGAAATTGGCAGAAAAAGCGTGGGCTGAGTTTTTTTCTTTTGTATGGATTTTTGGGTACTTTTTGTTATACGCGCTGCGACTGCCAGTTACATACCAACATGGTCGCTATGTTATGCCAGTGATCCCTGCCTTTTGCTTGCTGGGTATTGCAGGGATGTTTGAGTTGATGGATGTAATTTCTCCGCGTAAGTGGGGGCGAATTGTCAGACCGGCATGGTTTTTGAGTGCGATCGTGATCCTTTTTGCATTTTGGATTCTCGGACTTCAGGCGTATGCAATGGATGTAGCCGTGATCGAAAGCGAGATGGTAAATACTGCAAAATGGGTAGCTGAGAGCACCGAGCCAGATGCCCTTGTGGCCGCTCATGATATTGGTGCGCTTGGTTATTATGGAGAGCGAAATCTGATCGATTTGGCAGGTTTGATATCTCCAGAGGTAATTCCTTTCATTCGAGATGAAACAGCACTGGAGAGATATATCAATGAACAGGATGCTGAGTACCTGGTTACTTTTCCCGCATGGTACCCAGATTTAGCACAAAGAGGCGTCATAGTTTATCAGACCAATCAAAATTATAGCCCAGCAATGGGCGGCGAAAATATGACTGTCTACAGGTGGAACCAGCAATGAATCCCCTTGAACTGATGT
>JALHTN010000644.1 GCA_022865865.1 Anaerolineales bacterium | reverse complement strand
TGGAAAGGGTAATCTCTTATTCTTCAGCGAGCATCTGCAGCTTGGGCGCTGGTTTGATTCTCAATTAATTACTTTCGATGATGGTGTCAGGCCAGGTAAGCCAGCTCCGGATATCTATCTTCAAGCGGCCCATTCACTGGGGTTGCGGCCGACGGAATGTGTGGTTGTAGAAGACTCGATTTCTGGCTTTCAAGCCGCCCGAGCTGCAGGCATTGGGTATATCATCGCCCTGAAGCCGGGGGATAGTAACACGGCCTCCATCGAATTAAATGGCATTGACCTGGTCGTTGAAAATCTAATCCAGATTCCGTGGGAAGATTTATTCCGAATTGCTGGTCCGGAAGCATCTGTCGAGCAAAATACAGAAAGTGATTAAGGTTGAATCTACGATTTGCTATAAAATACTAAAGCAGATAAAACCTGATTGATGAGCATTGAAATCCCCAAACCTGGAGGAATCCAATGGATGAGAACATGAATAAACCCAAATTATTGGAGCAGATTAAGGTTGAGCGCTCGCGTCTAGAAGAGACCCTGGCGAAGATCAGTGAGGCGCAGATGCTTATTCCCGGTGTGATCGAAGCATGGACTGTTAAGGATCTGCTGGCCCATATCACGGTTTGGGAGCAGCGCATGGTGCAATGGTTGGCGGAAACCGTACGCGGTGAGGAGCCCCAAATGCTCCCCCCGGGAATGACATGGGATGATCTGGATGAATGGAATGAACAAACTTATCAGAAATATCGCCTGCATCCCTTGGACGAGGTTCTGACCGATTTCACTCTATCATATCCCCAGGCATTGAAAGCAGTTCAAGATATTGCTGAAGAAGATCTGATCGATCCACATTGTTTTGCCTGGCGGGAAGGTCAGCCATTATGGGAGATGGTTGCCGCCAACACTTTCTGGCATTACAAAGAGCACGATGAGTCGCTTAATATCTGGATTAAAGAGCTGCCCGAATGAGGTGGTTAGTTCAGATGAAAAATGATGCAGGCGAACAGATTCGGTATTGGGCAACTTACCTCATGCTAGAGAATTCGATATGTCTATCATTAAGGTAGTAACAGCAATCTTCAAGTGGGTTTTCTTGGTTCTGCTAGCCTACATATTGTTTGTTGAGGTGGTGTTGAGGATCGTGCGCCGCTTCTACCAGTTCCCCATACCCGCATTTGTTGCACGGTTGATTGACAACCCCATTCGCCGCCGTATTCAACCGCCGGAAAAGATTGTGGAATGGATGGATGTTAAACAGGGTATGACGATCCTTGAAATTGGACCTGGTCCAGGAACATTCACACTTGAAGCAGGCAGGCAGGTTGGGGATAAGGGTCGAGTTTATGCCATCGATATTCAAGAGTCGATCGTTTCGTCGCTGGGTCAGAAAATTGAGCAGCGGGCAATTATTAATATTATCGTGGAGCAGGCTTCTGTTTATGATCTGCCTTATCCGCATAGTTATTTTGATCGTGTATATATGATCGCGGTTCTCGGTGAAATCCCCGATAAGAAGTCCGCACTGGCAGAGTTCAGGCGTGTCCTGAAGGATGATGGTTTATTGGCGATCGGTGAATTCCTGCCTGATCCGGATTTCCCCCGAAGAAAAACCGTCACAGCCTGGTGCCAGGATGCTGGATTTGTGTTGGCGGAAACGTATGGAAATTTAATGCACTACCTGCTGCTGTTTTCGAACAAGCAATAAATTCGGCTGTTTTATAGGGAGAACACTCCGGTGATCTAAGTAGTTTGTAGGGAGGTTTGCATGTCCTGGAAAGAACAACTAAATGGCGACCCACTAACCTGGTTGCTAGAGCCCGAGTCACCGGGTGTTCGTTACTTAGCGATGCGTGATTTGTTGGATAGGGTACCTGAAGAGGCTGATTTCCAGGCCGCTAAAAGTGCTGCCCATACTGGTGGTCCTGTTGCCAGGATCCTGGATAAAATGGAAGATGCTGGTTATTGGGCCCGGCCGGGACCGGGATATAACCCCAAGTATCGCTCTTCGATCTGGTCATTGATAATGCTGGCGCAATTAGGAGCCTCCCCCCAGGCGGACGAACGTATTGAGCGCGCCTGTTCTTATCTGCTAGAAAAAGCACTTGCCAGTGGAGGACAGTTTTCAGCTTCTGGAGCCCCTTCAGGTACATGCGACTGCCTGCAAGGTAATTTGTGTTGGACATTTCTAGCGCTGGGATATGATGATCCTCGTTTAGAAAAAGCATTCGAGTGGATGGCGCGCACGGTCACCGGGGAAGGACTGGCTCCAAACAGCGAACGCCAGGCCCCAGAACGTTTTTATGCCAGCCAGTGCGGACCGACCTTTGCCTGTGGTTCGAATAACAAACTCCCCTGTGCCTGGGGCGGGGTTAAGGTTATGCTGGCCTTTAGCATATTACCCGCGGAGCAGCGTACACCCCTGATTGAGCGCGCCATAGAACATGGTGTTGATTTCCTCTTCAGTGTTGATCCCGCAGAAGCTACCTACCCCTGTGGGTGGAACGATAAACCCAGCGGCAACTGGTGGAAATTTGGCTTCCCGGTATTCTATGTCACGGACCTGCTCCAGAATGTGGAAGCTCTAGTTGGCCTGGGTTATGGGCGGGACAAGCGTTTGGAAAATGCCCTGGACATGATTCGCCAGCAGCAAGATGATCTGGGTAGATGGTTATTGGATTACAATTATCTTGGCAAGACTTGGGTGGATATCGGGGAGAAGCGGCAGCCTAATAAGTGGGTAACCTTTCGAGCGCTTAAGATCTTAAAGTTTGCGCAGGATGATACATTACTCAATTGACAGCCTCCATATCAGCGGGACAGATTAAATCAATCAACTTGGGATAAGAGCACCCAGGTAAATTTCCACTGGAGAGGTAGATTGGAAATAATAATCAAGGTAAAGCCATCAAAGGGATACCAGTTTCTCCTATCGGATAATGTCAGTGCGGAGAAACGAGGGTATCGCCCATTGGCAGAGCAGATTTCGGCAGGTTGATTCCGGGGATCCATTCGAGTTAGATGGAATTCAAGTGGCCATATTCGATGATTCTGGTTTGTGCATCGATTACAAGGAATGGTCGCATTGCCGGGAGATGAATCATGTTGATTAGGAAGATTGACGGATCAAACCTTGGTGAGGCAATCTCTTTCGTCGTACGGCTCAACCAGGATCTAACCCATAAAATTAGCTATCTTGGAGAAACTGAGCCGGAGATCAGGGATGATTTTTCCGCTCTCCAACCTCCGGAAGGATATGGGTTTGTAGCAATCAATGATCAGGAGCAAGCTATTGGCTTATTTGGGATAGAAATAGACTTGGAGTTGAGGCGCAGCTGGCTCATTGGTCCGCTGGTCGATCACCCGGATTGGAATATAACCTCTGACCAGCTGTATGATGCGATCTTAGATTCGCTGCCACCTGAAATTGCCGATCAAGAGATTTATTGCCACCTCCAGAATTCACGGGTCCAGGAATTCGCACTGCGACATGGTTTTACTGTTCATGCAGAAGGTGCTGTTTTGGTCTTGGATGTCGCTCAGCGAAAGCGCAAAATGACCTTTGATTCAGTCGAATTTGATGAAGAGTATAGCCCCCAGTTGGCTGCTCTGCACGCAGATCTTTTTCCCAACACATACTATTCAGCAGAGCAGTTAATTAACCTCTCCGAGGAGGATGATAAGTATTTGTTGATTCATCTAATCGACGGAAAGCTGGTTGGGTATATTTTTGTCCAGGCGCGTCCCGCCTCCCGTGATGGTTACATTGATTTCGTTGGCGTTGAGCAGAGTTTTCGGCGGAAGGGAATTGGACGAGGTTTGGTGGCTCAAGCTGTGGATTGGGCTGTTGAAAAAACGTTTGTTGAAAATATCACTCTGACGGTCAACACTGACAACAAATCTGCAATGCAGATGTATCACTCGCTGGGTTTCATTAAAGAGACTGTGTCCCGAGCCTACAGAAAGCGAGCCTGATCAGTGGATATTCAGAATGACGAATCGTTTTGAGTATTAACCAGGGTGGAAGCTTATCAGAACTGAACAACAATAAATCCCTGCCTCGTGTTGAATAATCACCCGCAATCGAATCTTGGGATAATCAACGAATGAAAGTAGAAATAGACCATCTTGCTAACCAGATCCTGGATAATGAACCGCATGCAGTTGTTCGCTGGCAGCTAATCCACAAGAATACAAAAAGTGGGGTACTATTCAAGAAATTCTCTGTATAGTAAGCTGGTTAGGGGCCCAAGAATGAATAAACCAATTAACAGCACGGACGCGATTTTGCAAACCGTGATCATCCAAACAGGTCATTTGAAAACCATGGCAGATTTTTATGCGCACGGCTTGGAATTGAGGGAATCTGCAGCAGCAGGCGCTGACCACTTGGGATTTCCGCTCCCCAACCTGTATTTCGGATTTGACCAGGTAGAGGGTGCACCTGCGCCTTCTGGTGTTGTTTCTCTCTGGTTCGAAGTTGATGATATTGAAGCGACCTTCAAACGCTTCGGGGAGTTTGGCGCGAAGGGCAAATATCCACCGACCAAAAAACCCTGGGGTGCGGTTCTCGCCGCGCTCTACGATCCAGATGGAAACCTGTTTGGGATTTCCCGGCGTGGAGCCAACCCGGTTTGATCTATATGCCATCTCGTGGAAGTGGATTCGTTATATTTGCAGCTAAAGTGAGAGAATGTTTATGAAAATCCACCATTTGAATTGCGGGTCATTATCTCCCCGCTATCCACACCTACAAAGCATAGTCTATTGTTTGCTGGTTGAGACGGATGATGGTCTGGTGTTGGTGGATACGGGTTTTGGGGTTCAGGATTACTTGAAACCGAGCCGCATGATGTCTGGATTTTTATGGCTGATGGGCGTACCCTGCGATGTTGAGGAAACCGCGTTACATCAAATTCGAGCCTTGGGGTATTCACAACAGGACGTCAAACATATCGTATTTACACATCTTCATCTAGACCATGCCGGAGGCATGCGTGATTTTCCGCAGGCGAAAATTCATGTTTTCAAAGGGGAATTCGAATCTGCTATGTCTCCAAGGGGACTCGTTGAGCGAGGTTGTGACTCTGCCCATTGGGCACATAACCCAAATTGGGTTCTGCATGATCGGGTCGATGGAGAGTGGTTTGGGTTCCCCAGCTTGAGAATTCTGGCGGGAAATTCGCCCAGTATTTACTTGATCCTCCTTCCAGGTCACACACGCGGCCATTGTGGTGTAGCGATAGCCAGCGAACAAGGGTGGCTGTTCAACTGTGGTGATGCAGCTTCACCTTTCCAAAGGGATGTGGACCCACACGGTTATCCGGCTGATCTGCAGCGCATGAATAATATTCCTGGTTGGCTTTCACGCAGGTTGATAGGACCACATGTCCCCAAGCTGCGCGCATTAATCCAGGACCACGCTGATGAAATCAATATGTTCAGTTCGCACGATATCTACAGTTTTGAGAAAATGGTGAAGAGTAGAAAAGCTGATGACCCTGGATCTTATACGAAATAACAAACCAGCTGAGGGGTCCAGATTGCGGAGAAGGGGTGTAGTGGTTTACTTTGCCAATTGGGGTTTGCATTTAAGACAAAATATCCAATATATCCAGACAGGAGAAAAGAAAAGATGATCAATCCTGTATCAAGATCGATTTATCGCCTTTCCGAACTTGTCCAGGATCTCCCCGATGCTGATTTGGAGGTGGATTGGGTTTGGGGTTCGTATAAATCCGAAGGTGTTCGTTTTGCCTATTTCCGCACTTACGAAGACCTTCGCCAGCTATCCATTAAAATAAGTCGCTCTCGGGCTGCCTCAGGGATGCCGTTATCAGAAGCCCAGAGCATTCTCGCCCAATATCATTCTGCATACATGGATCTGCAGGCTGTGTTGCTAGGCCTGGAAAGCCGGTACTTCGAATTGCCTCCTGCGGAGGGAGAGTGGCCGGTGCGCAGGGTTTTGGTGCATATTGTGGGAGCCGATATGGGGTTCTACGTGACTATAAAGTTCGCGCTTGATCGATATCACCAGGGAGAAAACCCTCTGGTTGATATCGATGATGAAACCTGGTTAGGCATCTTCGGAATGGAGGCAAGTGAACTTGACGCAAAGATGAAAGAGCCTTTGCCTGGTTTGCAGTCCTTCCACGGCGATCTGCACGCGCGAATACTGACAGAGTTTTCTTTGATAGATGCATCTGAGATAGAGAAAGCCTCCAAATTTTGGGAGCAGGAGTTTTATAGTTTGAGATTCCGGCTTCATCGTTTCGATTCACATATGCGCCAGCACACCATCCAAATCGAGAAAACGCTCCAAGCGATCGGGTATGTGCCAAACGAATCCCGGCGATTACTGCGGCTGATTTATACAGCACTAGCGCAGGTGGAAGGAGCGCTGATCGGAACAGGGAAAGACTACCGCGACCTGCTGAGTGAATCGGCGGCGCGCATAGATGAGCGAACAGGTGAAATCGGGAGCATCCTTGCTCACTGATTGCCATTATTTCTTTGATAAGGGAAAAGTGGACATTAAGTATATAATTCGGTAAGATGTGTGAGTAGCCCCCAAAAAATCACGGAATAGAAGTCGGGATTATTATTAATCAAACATTGCACCTGACCTGGTGGACATACTGCCTGTGGGTGTGCAACTGTCAACTGGAAATACATCCTCGTGAATGCCAAATTACTGATTTCAGATCTCATTCTTGATCTAAGGAAATACTCTTGTGGACAAAAAGAAACAGCTCCTAACGTTAATTGCCAGAGCGCATCAGATTGAACTGTCTTTTATCTCTGAAATCACTGATGAGGAACGCGCATTAAGCGGCACATCTCAGGAATGGTCAATAAAAGACGAAATCATTCATATCGCAGCCTGGAAAGGGATTATGTGCGAACGGTTTCGGGCTTTCCAGGCAGATCAGATCCCACCCGCATATGACGATTGGGATGCGGTCAATGAAGAACTGTTTCTACGCCACAGGGATGATTCTTGGTCTGAAGCGCTTGATTACCTTGAACTTACCTACAGCCAGCTGGTTGAGCAAATTCAATTCATCAATGAAGAAGATCTAATAGACCCCCAGCGTTATCCCTGGTTGAACGGGCGATCCCTTTGGAAGCACACCCTCCATAATGGCTATTTCCACCCGCCCTGGCATATCGCGTTATCCTACGGTAAGCGCGGCGACCCTGGCCTTGGCAGCCAGCTGATGGAAGAGGTCACCCTCCAAATGCATGCCCTGGATGATTCTTCAACCTGGCAGGGACAATCTACCTACAACCTTGCCTGTTTCTATGCAT
>JALHTN010000643.1 GCA_022865865.1 Anaerolineales bacterium | reverse complement strand
TCCTCATCGCGCCCAATGACCGGGTCGAGCTTGCCCTGGCGGGCCATGGCGGTCAGGTCTCGGCCGTATCTTTCCAGCTACTGGAAGATTCCTTCGGGATTCTGCGTGCTGACGCGCTGGGCGCCGCGCACCTGTTTTAATGCGGCCAGGATGGCTTCCTTGGTCAGGCCGTACTGAACCAGGCGTTTGCTTTCGCTGCTATCCGCCAGGCCCAGCAGCATATGCTCGGTGGAAACATAATCGTCCTGCATACCTTTGGCGTAACGTTCGGCAGCAGCCAGAACTTCCGCCGTCTGGCGCGAAATGCTGACTTCCTGGTTAGCGCCCTGGATCTTGGGCCTTTGATCGAGCTCGTTGCTCAGTTCTTCCTGGATGCCTTGCGTTCCGCCGGACACTTTGGTGATGATCGCGCGGACGATCCCATCCTGCTGTTGAACGAGCGCCAGCAGCAAGTGGATGGGTTCAACAACCTGATGATGGTAATCCTGTGCCAGGCGCTGGGCTGCGAGTAAAGCCTCCTGAGATTTTTGGGTGTACTTTTCAAGGTTCATAGAACCCTCTATAAAATATTAATCCTGAAATTCCAGTTCGATCCAGGTGGCCTCGTAATAGACATCCCGATAATGGGACAGGCGCATGTGCTGGCTGGCATACTGGGCAGTCAGCTCGGCTTCCAACTGGCGAATTCGAGACTGTAATTCAATCACCTGGCTGCGCAGGTGCAGGATCGCCTCAGCGGCAGCCTCGTCGACCCCCAGATCATCCTGTAATCGGCGCTGGCTGCGCGCTTCATAGCCTTCGTATGGGCTAAACCAATACCGTTTTGGGGATGTGTTTTCGGAAACCATAACTCACCTCATTTGGGACAAGCCTAAGCGTGTTTTTGTCGGGTAGAGGCCAACTCGCGGATGCTGTTGACCTCCTGGTCGGACAGCGGATCGGGCAGCACCAGCCTGACCAGGGCAAACAGGTCGCCGCGCGTTTTGGGATCACCCAGGTGGGGCATGCCCTTGCCGCGCAGGCGGAAACTCCGCCCGGCGTTGGTCCGGGGTGGGATCTTCAATATCAGCGGCCGCTCCAGGGTGGGGATTCGGGTTTCACCTCCGGCAATGGCGGTGAAGATATCGATCAGCACCTCCAGGTGCAAGTCATCTCCTTCGCGCTCGAAGGTTTCATTGGGCAAGATGTGCACGATCAAATACAGATCTCCGGCTGGCCCACGGTTGTGGCCCGGCTCCCCCTGACCTGCCAGGCGAACTCGCGATCCGGTCCGCACACCCGGTGGAATACTGGCCTTGATACGGTGCCCATCTATTTCCAACAGGCGATCTGCGCCATGAAAAGCCTCTTCCAGGGTCAGATCGACTTCGAACTCGACATCCCGTCCACGGCGCGGGCTGGGTGCAGTACCTCGGCCACTGCCGCTGCTGCTCCCGCGTGCCTGGCCAAAGATACTGGTGAAGAAGTCGGAATACGGCGATGCGCTTCCGAACAGGTCTTCCAGATCCTCGGGACTAGCGTATTGGACGCGTGCTCCTTCCCCAGGTTGAGCCGACCAGTTTTGCCAGTCGAAGTCCTGTTGGCGGCCGCCCGTCTGCTGCCATTGTTGATATTGGGCCCGCAGTTCATCATACTTCTTGCGCTGTTCCACGTCCGACAGAACCTGGTAAGCCTCATTAATTGTCTTGAATTTTGCTTCTGCTTCATTATTGCCCGGGTTTACATCAGGGTGATACTTTTTTGCCAACTGGCGAAAGGTCTGCTGGATAACCTTCTTTTCGGCGTTCGGCGGCACACCTAATATTTCATAATAATCCTTAAAGTCCATAGGGCCCTGTCTTATTCATCTGCTTGTTCGTCGTCTAACTCTGGGTCATTCCTGGCCTGCCACCTTTGATGAGCAGCTTCAATTTCCTCTACTGTGTGGGTATCGCAGGCGACCAGCGGTTGTTGTTCACCCAGTACGCAGTGTCCACCGAAGCTCGTCACGGCACAATCCAGCAGATTGCCTCCCGAGGTATACACTGCAAGAACATTGAATATTCTGGCACATACGATACAGCCATGCATCTCGACTACATTTTTATTATCAGACACGGAACCTCCAGAAATGCCCAGGATTCAGCGCCGCTGGGCTCGAGCATCTGACCTCATGTAAAAACGTCGCGCTTATGCATGAGGTTGTCATGAACAATTGCGAATAAGTTGGCGCGGAGAACACCGATCATGTCATGAGTTTTGGCTGGCCATCTCCCATGCTGAGCCAGCCCTTCTGCTGCCACGAATCCAGGTATCTAAGTTCCGGCCAGTATTTTCCCGGAATGAAATCAGAACACTCAACGGGGAATATGCCGCCACCACGGTTTGCTTGTGACCAGCCAAATTCGATCTCTCGATCGCAGTTTGCGCAATTCACATAAAACTTATTGTTTCCGGGGTTGTCCACCGGCTCGAATATTTCATACTCTTCCGGTTTAGAAGAAGAGTTATCTTTTGTATACTCACCATAATCCCATCGCTCAACTTCATCGTCTTCATCATCCCTATTTCTATCTTTTTCCTTCTCTATCTTTTCCTTGAACTCAAAGCGCCAGCGATGATCTACCTCGAGCGGCCCCCATTCCTGCCAGCTTTCACTATCAGGCCCGGCCAGGATTTTCCAAACTCGAGTGACGGTCAATTTGTGACCGCCACATGTCTTGCAGGTAAACGCCCTGGGTTGTTTGTCACTCATGGCTGTACT
>JALHTN010000642.1 GCA_022865865.1 Anaerolineales bacterium | reverse complement strand
ACTGAAACCAACGCAGCGATAACACCCATCAGCGCGTAGAAAACCAGCTCCCAGGGGCTTACCAAAGTGTATGCGGGAACAGTAAAAGCGCGCAGGTTTCCTTCTAAATTTCGGGCGATAACATCTGCTGTTACGGCTGAGATAACAACGGCACCGAAATATGTGGCGTGAAACTGGCCAAGGATGACCTCAAGGGCAAACAGCGCTCCAGCAATTGGGGCATTAAAAGTAGCGGCTATTCCCCCGGCAGCGCCACAGGCAACAAGATTGCGTACCCGCTCATCTGAGAGGTTCAGCAGCTGGCCAACTGTGGAACCCAGGGCGGATCCAATTTGAGCAATGGGACCTTCTCGACCGACCGAACCACCGGTACCGATGCAGACACTGGAAGCCAGGGCTTTAATAACCGCGACCCGAGGTCGAATGCGACCGCCGCGCAGAGCGACTGCTTCCATGACCTCTGGGACACCATGCCCTTTGGCTTCCTGGGCATACTTGTAGATTAATATCCCGACGATCAGACCGCCGATGGCAGGGATCAAGATATATTGGAAAGGAGAGATCGGCTCCAGAAAACCCGCAATATTAATAAAAGATATTCGGAAAATCAGGTTAATTAATCGCCGGAAGACATATGCGCCCACTCCGGCCCCTATTCCGACAACTAAGGCGGTGAGGATGATGATGGCTGATTCTGGAAGTTCGGTTTTATTTAAACGCCTTGTGATCCGCCGGCTCCACGCGGCGAAAAATGAGTTAGCTGTGGGACCCATGCTGTGACTCGATTCTGACATGATAGTGCCCTCCTTAAAACCTTGAAGCCAAGGGATACCAATTATCTTCTAATTTGTATTAATTGGGAAGGTGTTCAAAGCTGCGAAATTTGAAGTTCTGCACCTGAAAGTATCAGGGTTTTCACCTGGATGGATATCACCGATTGAACCTTTACCTTACCCCTTCACCAAGCACAGGCGATCACCTTGTCAAATTCTATTTTTGCATTAATCATGCTATGGTAGAATGCTTTCGGTCTGCATAATTCTGGGGGTCCCGCATCATGCGTGGTCCAACCTGTTTGCAGAGTAAATGGATAGTTCAGGAGGAACTCGTGCCAAGATCAGACGCCATTATGGCATTAGCTAAAGTTATGATCGCCGCTGCTTGGGCAGATGGAGCGGTCAGTATTGAAGAGATGAACAACTTGAAAGACCTGCTCTTCCAGCTGCCAGAGATGACAGCCAGCGATTGGGCTGAATTGGATATCTACATCGAAACCCCAGTAGGCGATGCAGAACGTGCGCGCCTGGTGGAAGATTTACAGGCCAGTTTGAAGACGTCAGAGGATAAAGATTTGGCCCTCACAATGATCGATGAGCTGGTTAAGGCAGACGGTGAGATATCGGCTGACGAGCAGACCAGCGTAGATGAGATCAAAAAAGCGGTAAGGGAAGCCAATGTCGGTGCCTTAGGCAGTATGGGCAACTTCCTGGGGAATTCTGTTAAGCGCCGTTCTAAGGCGATCAGCAACGCCCCCAACCGTGAGTTATACCTGGATGACTATGTAAAGAACAAAGTATATTACAGTGTCAGCCGCCGCCTTGAACTGGAAGATACTGCGATCAACATCCCTGAAAGCGAGCTGCGCAGGCTCAGCCTGGCAGGTGGGTTGATGGCGCGCGTGGCTTACGTGGATCACGAGATCCAGGAAGGCGAGTTCGGCTCGATGGTCAGCGCGATTAAGGGTAATTGGGAGCTAACAGATGTTGAAGCAGCCCTGGTGGCAGAAACAGCTGTCTCGACGATCACGAAAGGATTGGATTATTATCGCCTATCACGGCGATTTTTCGAGAGTACAACTGAAGATGAGCGGGTGCACTTTATGGATGCGCTCTTCGCGGTGGCGGATGGGGATAGCGGTGTCTCTTATGAAGAGATTGAAGAAATCCGCACGATTGCTACCGTGTTGAAGCTGACCCATAAACAGTTTATCGACGCCAAATTAAAAATCCCCCGCGAACGCCGGGCGAATTAATGACTGGGAATCACCATT